>CAXTUE010000085.1:0-11910 GCA_964247355.1 uncultured Ktedonobacteraceae bacterium
TCTCATGCCTCACAACATCCATCACTGCTGTGTGTTGATACTGGAGGTGGCACATCCAGAGCAGGATTCCTACTGAAAAAGCCATGTGGTCGAAGCATAAACCCATATTTGGCAACAGGCATGACAGGCCAATCTTCGATTCGTGGCGCGTGATGCACACCTACATTGTACCAGAGTACTATTTGCTGGTTCGTCACGTTACGATTAGCAGCCGTCCAAGCCGGCAGTCCTGCACCACCGGAGTGCTGATTGGGGTAATCACCAGCAGGGAAACGTTCGCGCGAATTGTATGGAGTGATCCAAAGATGTTTTCCCGTGAATGCAGCACGTTGTAAGTAGCTTGATCGAGGATCAGCAAAGGGAAGTACGTTGCCGCCCATTGATTTCAGCTCATAGCCAACTGGTTTGCCTGTAATGGGATGCATGACAGATGGATTGATGATGCGCCATGTACGTGCACTTGAGTTGTTCGTATTACGCTGGGCCTCCAACTCATTGCGCAGTAATGTGCGTTGAACCTCAAAGGCATTGCCAAAGGCATTTTCAGGCCCCATTGGTACGGCTACCGTATTCAGTTCCTCAACGGAATTCTCAAGTCCGTCGATCATTGGATCAAGCCGGAAGTTGAAGAAGTGCTGGTGATTGGGGGCGTACAAGCCCGACGCAATGAGTTCGCCAAAACGAGGCTCTTCTCCAGGTTGAATAGCTCCGATATTCATGATACCTGTCAGTTTGACCTCTAGTTCTATACTCCCATCTTGATAGAAATTCCAGTAGAAGCCATAGTCGTAAATACCCACGGTCGCGATAAATGAAACGACGAGGCGACGCGAACGGCGCGTTTCTGCATGATTTGTGCGATAGTTTGTATGCTTCCAAAGAATGCTACTATCCTCCTCATGCATGCAGATAACATTTTTTAATGTGACCAATGCACCTGAATTATCGGTCATATGTGCATCGAAATACGTGATATGGCCTAAGCAGTCACATCCTAATTCCAGAGAATTACCGAGCCAACCAACACCGTACTCGCCTACATCGAAGGCGTTCTGCTTCGCATGACTTGGATTGGTGTCGCCATACGGCACAACCATTTCTGCTAACGCGGCCCGGCGCAGAATAGGTCGTCGCTTGCCAGCATCATTGTAGTAGATATGATGCAGAATCAGGCCCTCACGAGGAGCATAACCAATGCGAAAATCCCAATTTTGCCAGCTTACATGATGACCGTCAACCGTGTAGCTTGGTCCCTCTGGCTGCGTAATCTCAATTGGCTTCAGGTCGCTACGTAATTGGCCAACGGCCTCCAGCGTATAATCACCTGACTGTTGAGGAACAGGAACAATGCCAAAATCGTCCACACGTATTACTTCGCGCTTTACGGTGTCTACAATAGCATGCAGACCCTCCACAGGGTGGGCATAGCTATTTTCTTCCTGGTCTTGTGTCTGAGTAAGCAAGTGTACTGTTGAACGCAGGATGCGATGCTTATTTTCATTTTCATCACCGTAGTTGCCCGCAGACCACGGATCAACACGAACAAGTGAGAGGTCTGTGATGCCACGCTTTGCCAGAGCTTCGACAAAACGTGTGTCGGCTTTGACAATCTCTTCGCATTCCATAAATTCATCGAAAATAATACTGGATTGCATGCCTTCTCTGTGCTCAAAACGTGTGACGGTTTGCTCTGAAATATTGACCACTGCCTCGTAGACGGATGCAGGGTCCTGTTTTTTGTCTAACAACACGGCAAATGCTTCACGCACGACTGCATCTCCTGCGTGAAAGGAAAGAGCGATTTCAGGGTCTGGCTCATTGAGTGTCATAGCGACAAAACGGACTTGCTCATCCAGACTCTTTTGACGCCGGAGAATCGCTACTGCTTGCTCTATTTCCTGTGGCGTGAGCGGTTCTAGTGGATGCAGTGCTGTGGTTTGCAATGTTTTCTGTGTTGAGATAGTGGTGTCCATAACGTTCCTTTTGTGTGAAGATGCTGAGACAAATTTATACTGAATGCGCTAATGGTGTTAACGAGAAATATATACAGCGACGGACCAGGGCGCCCGCAAGGGGAACGCCCCTCCCATACGACTATGTATCTTCATCAACGACTTCGTGTATGGGAGGGGCGTTCCCCTTGCGGGCGTCCTAGCCTCACCACAAACATCTTTTTGGTCTTACGTGAACGCCTATGGGAGCGTTCCCCTTGTGGGCGTTCGTTGGTGCTATGGGTTTAGTACAGAGCGGGTGTAGCCTCATCGCCCTCCCAGGCATACGGCTCTTTCGCTTTTCGCACTTGTACTGGACGAATACGAGTTACTAGCGCGGTCCAAAGACCCGAAACGACAACTGCCGCAAGAGCAATAATAGCACCTAGATTGGTGGGATAAGCAGGGAAAGGGACTACACTGCCGTAAATTCCGAGTAGTGGTGTGACGATAGCCACACCCAGAATAATCCAGCGCCACCACGCTGGCTTCTCACGTACAAAGCGGATCGCGACAACAGCAAGGATGATGTAAATAATTTCAATCGTCAGACTACCAACCGTTGACATAATGCCGAACTGCGTAAATACATTTCCTTGCGCGGTCGCATCGGCAACGCCAATTTGGGAAAGTGCAGTGACCAGTATGACGAGTAGACCGATGATAAGCACCAGCAGATTCCCACCGAGAGGAGTGCTGTAGCGAGATTGACGCGCGAGTGCATCTGGCAATAAGCCCGCACGAGCTACCGCGAAGAACCCACGTGCGGTTGTGGCGGTGAAGGCACTCATCACGGCCAGAGCATCGAGCAACACGGCGATGTCGATGAGAATGGCGAGCCATTTCCCGACATAGCGATTTGCTAGAGTATCCAACGCAGCAGGGTCGGTAGCCCACTTGTCTGTATGGGCGAGACCATAGCCGATGTCACACGCGTAGATCATCAGCAAAAAGAAAACACTCGCGAGTACTACAGATATAATCACTGCTCGCGGTATAGTACGCTCTGGATCGGCAGTTTCCTCACCTAATGAAGCTGACGACTCAAAGCCAACAAGAAGTAGAATGGCGAAGAGGATTCCACCAAAGAGTCCCGAAACTGGCACATTCGTGGGATTGAATGCTTGAAGCGTATTCCCTGCATTCCCTCCTTGAGCGATGATAGCAATCGCGAGAATCAGCAGGGGTATAACTGAAATAGCAGTTAAGGTAAGTTGAGCGCGTGTTGCCACTCGAATTCCAAAATGGTTGACGGCAAAAAGCGCAACTAGCGCGACTGCCGCCCACAACCACCACGGACTGTTAAAGCCAAGATACTGGCTAAGGGTCTGACTGATGAGTAATCCTATGACAAGAAATCCTGCAGTTGCTAGAGTCAGAGTTCCAATGAAATATATACCGGCACTAAATATGCCAAGCGCAGGATTTGTTTGACGTAAATAGTCGTAGATTGCGCCTGCGCCTTTGTATTTGCGAGCATAAAGTGTGACTACGTACCCTAACGCGAGCACACCAATGGCACCAATAATGAAAGAGATGGGTGCAGACCCTGCTGCTAACCCCGCAATAAGGAAAGCGACAAAGGCGGTACTAAAAATTGGTCCAATGGAGAGCGATTGCGCAATGCAATCGAACAACGTCAATACGCCATGTCCGAGCCTTTGAGGGGTAGCGGACGCATTTGGAACAATAGGCACATCTTGTTCCGTAGAACTCATGATTCCTCCTACTAACTAAAAAGAAAATATGAACTGCAAGAAGTGTTTACAGTACTATGTAGCACTATATAGAATTTCTTCTATGAACACAAGGATACGATTGTACAATGGCATCTGTCAACTAAAACAATATGTAAACATTAAAAAGGTCAGATGGTGCTCTAGTGAACAAAAACTACACATCACCATCGCTGGAAGTTCCTTCCCAGGCCGCTTCGCTACTAGCAATTAATCCGCCAAGGGCCGCTACAACCAGGACCGCTATGGCTAGCCCGCCCACGAAAATCCACCACTGATTGTTCTGTATAAGCGTTGGAATCCAGGAGTATGTTAATATTCCAGCGATGGTAAGCAGACAAGCAAGGCTACCAACAATGATGCTGAGCCACAGAACAGGAATTGGGAATGTACGGTGTCCTTGTATGAATAGTGTACGACGCCGATACAGAAATAGCATGTTGATGAAGAAAAAAACGGTAGCAAGAGTCCATATGAGCGTCAAAGCGGCTGAGAGTATGTTGTAGATTACTAACAGCGTATTTGCTGAACTTCCACCAATTCTGACAACATATGGAGAAATCATAAACACAATTATAACAATTGCGGCGGCAAAGATCGACTGAAATAGCAGTGCATTCTTCGGCGCGCGCTCCTTGTTTAGACGCGCGAACCACTGAGGAAGACGGCGATCTATGCTGGCAACCATGAGTAAGCGCGAGGAAATCATGCTATAAAAAATTGCTGAAGCAAAGCAATAGAAAAGGAAGCCACAGGCTGCAATGTCACCAGCCCATTTCCCAAGACTGACATCGACGGTGGTAAAGGCTTCAAAAGGCAGAATAGCTGCTGTTCCCATCGCCTGTCCACGAACGACCAGGACTGCGAACGAGACAAGAAAATAGAATGCAAAGATACACAGTGAGCCCCAGCGCAAATGTCGAAGTATGATAGAACGGCGTATTCCCTCGTTTTCACCGGCACCTTTAAACTCACCAGCCATTGTCAATGGTCCAGATGTGCCAATAAAATTTAAGGTAATAATACCGAAGAAAAAGAAATTTCTTGGGGTCACACTCCAACTAGACGCATGTGCAAAATCTGTTTGCATAGGATGCCCTTTAAAGAACCAGATCAATGCCCCACTAATGATGAGAGCAACTGTCACCATTATCGCAACAACCATGACATTAATGATATTTTGAATAGTTCTCGTGCGTTGCAAGCAAATAAGCGTAGTAACGAGCGAGATTCCTAAGATGACAAGCCCTTGCTGCCACGGTTCGGGAAGCCATGCGTTATTCAGTCCTTGCACAATCGTCACGAAGGCGTCACAGCCCGTTATCAAGGCAAGAACACCAGTTACCCAGTAAAGGAGTCCAACAAAAACGGACCAGAACGCACCGAGAGCATGATACGTCCAGTTATAGAGAGCACCTTCGTGCGGTAACAAAACACCAAGTTGTGTTGCGACAATAACACAGGGAAGGAAAAATATAACGGCTCCAACCGTCAGGTAGACTAACGAGACAGCCCCTCCTGATGCTCCCAGGACTGCATTTGTAAGGAGAAACAATGCGCACACATACATGAAAAACATATCTCTATGTCCTAAAACATTAGGCATGGTGCGCGGAACATAGCTTTCTGATGCAAGAGGTGGACGAGACAGATGCTCATCATTAGGAGCTGCTATAGAGCTATCTAACGCCTTTTGTTGATTAATCATAGAAAAATGCTCTCCATACCTCTATCATTAAAGCTAATATTTACTTTTCATTAGCTTCCTTCTGTGCTTACTCTAAAAATAACACAAATAGCTTGATATTGTTAGTTAGTGGGAAGAAGAGGCTATGTAAGACGTAGTATTCCAGTACTCATGTGCTGCTGTTAAAAAAGGTACTATATGTATTACATGCCATCATACATGCTACATTGTTAAGAAGATATAGGGTATAGTAAGAGAGGACAGCTAGACATGATACATGCAAGCATTATCTACGGACTTCTTGTCGCCATCTCCTGGGGCGTCACAGATACGCTTGCGACAATTGCGGCACGCAAAATTGGCTCTCTTCTTACTACCTTTTTCTCTCTTCTTGCAAGTGTCACTCTGCTTACAGTATTTGGTGTTTTCACAGGGCAGCTCGAACATGTTCTTGCGTTGCCTCGTGACATACTGTTGCTGAGCATTCCTATAGGTATCTTGACTGGTTTTTGTGCTGCTGTTGGCTATTTTTCGCTTTATCGAGGCTTAGAACGCGGACCTCTGGCAATTGTCAGTCCTCTTGTAGCTGCTGATGGAGCAATCGCCGCCGTGCTTGCAGTGTTTCTTTTAGGTGATGTGCTCACTTCCTGGCAAACAGGGTTGCTCCTATGTATTTTCTCAGGCATTTTATGCGCTTCTACAGACATACAAGAGCTACGTGTGGTGCTACGAATCCGAGGAGCAGAAACAAAAACAGTAGGCAAGGGAGGAATACGTTGGGGCTTGTTGGCTACCATTGCTTTTGGCCTCATGCTTTTCAGTATTGGCGCAACCTCCAAAGTCTGGGGAGAGTTTTGGCCTATTTTTTGCACACGTTTGTTCGCGGCTATATTTCTCGCGTGTGTTGTTGGATATCAAAAGTATTTTAGGAAGAGGAAACAAGTTCCTGACAAGCAGTCTCGTCTCCCTCTTTCATTTCAAGTAATGAGTCTCGCAGCCATTGTTGGTGCAACAGAAACGGTTGGACTACTGCTCTATAGCCTGGGTACGGCGCAAGCGGAGACGAGTATTGTTGCCGCACTCAGTTCTTGCTTTGGCTTAATTCCACTTGCTGTTGGTCTGCTCATACTGCATGAGCGACCCACGAAGGTGCAAATTCTTGGTATTCTTCTCGTTATCGGCGGACTTGTACTGCTAGTGATAAAACCTGTGTAAGAAGTACATACAGATTTTGTCACTAGCACAGTCGTACTTATGTACGTTGAAAATTACACTGCGAATATAACGGACGCCCACGGCCTTCATCATTCCCCGAATGCGGCTTGGGGAATGCTGAAGGGCGTGGGCGTCCGTGAACATAGACTACATTATTTCGTAAATCTACATCAGTCTCCTTCTTGCCCTTGCACGTCGAGGGCAACGTTTGGCTGTTCAACGACGACGCTCGTTTGGCGCAGTTCTCGTTGTCCCAGTACGTAGAACACGCCCGCAAGCAGTAGCACCAGGAGAATGGGAATGAACTGTGTCAGTTCATAGGTGAAGCGGCTCAGATGCGCGTTGCTGACAGTATTGTCGGTAGGGATGAGCGTAAAGTAGCCCGCCACCGCGACGTAGGCAATTGAAAGCAGGGTCAAGACCCATGCTCCGACCATTCCACCTGGAACTCTATAGGGACGCGGCACAGTGGGATATTTGTAGCGCAGGATAAGGTACGACGCGAAGATAAACACGTAGGAAAGTGCGGTTGTTGAGATGGTAAAACCTAGCACCAACGTGAAAAGAGTCATGACTGTACCGGAGCCAAAGGCGGTGACGAGAATAGCTGCAACCATCGCAATAGTCGCTACAATACCGGAAAAAAGATTTGTGACGAGAGGCGTTCCATATCGTGCGCTGAAGCGTCCGAGGGCGGCGGGTGCCGCACCATCCAGAGCAGTGACCGCATAGGTGCGATCAGCACCCATCAACCACGTACCACCACTGGAAGCGAGTGCCACAATCACAGCGAGTGCGATCAGCCAGCCCAGCCCTGTAGCTAGCGGTGCCGGTAGAACACCCGCGACTACTTGAAATGCACTCAGAAATCCCGCAGCATTTGAAAGCTGCTTTTCGGACAGAGCAAAGAGAATCACCACGATTGGAACAACGTAGGCGACTACGGCAATTGCTCCGGCTCTCAGCAAAGAGCGAGGTACATCACGCTGCGCATTATGCATCTCTTCGCTTGCACCGCTCTGCAATTCTAATCCGGCCCAGTTGAAGACAAGAATGGGAATGATACCACTCAGAATCAAGCCCCAATCGCCGGTGGGCAGAATATCGCTTACAGTGAGGTGCGCCCCCTTTGCCTGACCCGAAAATAGAAAGGCAAGTGCGAGCACAACAAAGATGCCAAGCAGGGTAATTTTGATAAACGTGCCAACAGCCGAAAAGCGCTTTCCAACGCGTAATGCAATAATCGCGCTCCATGTCGTGCCCCAGATAAAAATGAGCGCAATAACGATTTCGAGAGTCGCGTCTGTCGCAGCACTTCCGCCAAAGAGGGCATTCGGATCTCCAAGCCAGAACGTCTTGATGGCCGCGATGGTTGTAACCGCGAGTGTTCCTCCGACCCAGAGCGGATTGGATACCCAGTAGAAGATGGATGCAATAGCGGCAAACACGCGTCCGCCCGCTAGCTTACACCAGAAATACATACCTCCCTCTTCGGGAAAGGTACTTCCAAGTTCCGCCATTAATAAGCCATAAGGGATGAGAAATGTGAGGGCCGAGATGAGTAGCCAGGGCAGAACCTGGCCTCCCTGCGAAGATACTGCTCCAAGCGTATCGATATTCACCATTGCAGTAACAGTGAAGCAGACCATAAAGAAGAGGTTAAACTCTTTGCGTAACTTTTTCTTCTCCTTAACAAACGTTTCAGTCGTTGTTATTGGCTGACTTTCCAGCATCGAAATTCCTCCGATTCATAGGATGGTAGGTACACAAATAAGAAGTCAAGAAGACTAAAAAGAACTCTTGCCTGAAATAAGATGTCAGGCCATCACATTTCCCACCGTTGCCAGGAGGCTTCGCTTGTAGCAAGCAAGCTGCCTACAATACCTACAAACAGACAGAGTATTGTGAGACCACCTACAATATACCACCAAGAGGCGTTGCTTACTTGATTAGGAATCCACGAGTTGACGATAGTATCAACAATTGCAAGTACGCAAGTAATAGTTCCAAGTATGCCGCTGAGCCACAAAACCCACATAGGAACAATCCGTTTCTGATGAAATGCATCGCGGTCCCTCAGATAGACTACAAGTATGTCGATAAAGAAGAACGGAATAGAGATGAGCCAAACCAGTGTTAAAGCGGCCAAGCTGATATTGAATACCTGATTTGAAAGATCGGCTGCGTGACCGATGCCAAAAACGTATGGCACAAAAAAGTAAATGAGTGTAGTAAAAATGACAGCGATACTTGATTGAAGCACGATAGCATTGGCTGGCACACGGTTTTTGTTTAGCTTAGCAAGCCCTACAGGAAGTCGTCCGTCAACACTTGCAACAACCAGCAAACGAGCGAAGGCATAGTTATAGACGATGGGGCCGACAACAAAGAAACTGAGTAAACATATCGCTGTAACATTAGCAAGAATGTTACCAAATACTTGACCGACAAGTGTAACAAAAGCATAAGAATTAGTGGCACCAGCTTGCCCCTGCACAACCAGTGCAGCGAAAGTTGTGACAATATAGCCCAGGAAAACTAATAATCCACCCCAGAGAAGGTGACGTTTGATAACATGTTGGGGGCGTACTTGCGTCATTTCTCCCGCCATGTTGAGTGGCACTTCTGTTCCAAGAAAGGATTGCACAAGGAAACCAAAGAGGAAGAAATTCCCTGGGTTGATACTCCAATCACTGGGAAGCTGAAAGGAGGTCGCGGAATGATGCCCTGTTAGCAACCACACCGGTCCCGCGAATCCAACAAGCAGAACGGCTAGCAGAACGAGTCCCATGATGACATTAAGCACGTTTTGCACGGTACGAAACCGTTGTACTGCAAGCAGCGTGGTAAATATGATAAGAAAGATGATCACTACACCTTGTTGCCACGGCTCAACGAGCCATCCATTCTTGAGATTTTGTACATAGCTAACCGCCGTACCAAAACCACTTACCATAGCTAACACGCCTGGAAACCAGGAGCAAAAACCGGTAAAGAAACTCCAAAACCCACCTAATGCTCGATGTGTCCAGTTGTAAAGCGATCCCTCGTATGGGAAGAGTACTCCAAGCTGAGCAGTGGCAAGAACGCAGGGCAGAAAGAATGCGAGACCACAAATAGTCCAATAGGTGAACGCGGCAGGTCCTGCACTTATTGCAGTTGTGGAGTTACTGATATAGAAAATAGCCGCCACAAACGTGACCGTCATATCTAACGTTCCCAAAGCTGGCGGCATGACTTTGGGTATGTACTGTTCTGAATATAAGGCTTCTTGTTCTTTGGCAACAGACTGATATATTGCCGTCTTTTGCATAGTACTTTCCCTTTAAATAAAACTGTCTATTTACTTTTAAGTAGTATACAAATAAGTTTCTCTACTGTCAATCAGTCATTATATCATGTAACCATATAGTGGCAATCCGCATATAATTACTGCAAATATCAGTACTTACATATATTTATTCATCATCTCAGGTATATTCTCCTAATTCTCTATGTTTCTTTGTAATTCATCTATCACCTGGGGTAACAAAATAGGCATAGAGCCGGTACAAAATTTCCTCTAAGCCGATTATTTCTCCTCACTGAATGACACAAAGCAAAATAGCACAGTTGACGGGAATATACTAGCATATTTGACGCATTGTATTATAACGAGTATAATTTCCCGGATATATCATTCTTTCTCAATGCCTACAATGCATAGTATCTACACGTGTACTGGGAATCCCTGCCTCGCGTGACTAAGGAAAATGAAATAAATGCCAAAAATGTATGGATGGGTGCGCGAGGTTGTGCCTGAAAGTCCTGCTGATCGCGCCGGTTTGCAATCCGGCGATCTTGTTCGCACCATCAATGGACATCTTGTTCGCGACCTCGTGGACTATCGCTTCTATGTTGCCGATGAAGAACTGGTGGTTGGCTTTGACCGTCAGCAGGAGACGCACGAGATACGTATCACGAAAACCGCCGACGAAAACCTCGGCATCCTCTTTGGTGAGGAGCCTACGCCCTTTATTCGTCAGTGCGCCAATAAATGTGTGTTTTGCTTTATCAAGGGCTTGCCTGAACGCTTTGCACCACAGCAAGGACTGCCACATGGCATGCGCTCATCGCTCTACATCAGGGATGACGACTATCGTTACTCGTTCCTGTTCGGCAATTTCATCACACTCACAAACTTAAAAGAGCAGGATTGGCGGCGTCTCGACGAGCAGAAATTGTCGCCCCTCTACGTGTCGGTCCATACAACTGACCCGGATTTGCGTCGTAAGATGGTTGACGGTCCCCGCGCTGGTGACATTCTGGACCACATACAACGTCTGGGAGATATGGGCCTTACCTGCCACACGCAACTCGTGATGTGTCCCAAGATTAACGACGGCGAAGCACTTGACCGCAGCATACGTGAACTCATCACTATGCGTCCAATTGTCGAGTCGATTTCGGCGGTGCCACTGGGCGTGACCAAGTATAACAATATGATTAAAACGGGTGATTTACCACCACTACGTCCATATACTCGTGAAGAAGCCGAGGCGATTATGGCACAGGTGGAGTCACACCAGCGGCAATTTGAGATCGACAATCCCGATAGCGATCCCTTTATCTATCTCTCGGACGAGTGGTACTACCTCACGAATTCCGAATTTCCACCCGCGCAGCACTACGGGTCGTACGCGCAAATCGAGAATGGCGTAGGCATGACACGCTATCTCATCGACCAGTGGAGCAGGACGAAACGCCGCTTACCGGTCGCGATGCAGGAGCCGCGCCGCGTGACGCTTGTCACAAGCACGATGGCACATCCTGTTATAGAGGGCATCGCGCAGGATATTCGCAAAATCGAGCGCGCAGAAGTTCAGGTCCTGCCAATCGTCAACAAATTCTTTGGCGAACTGGTCACGGTCGCTGGCCTGCTCTGCGGACAAGACGTGCTGGACGCGCTCCAGGAAAACGGCAACCTCGGCGACCTCGTATTGTTGCCTCGTGTGATGCTAGACAACGAGGGTACACGCTTCCTCGACGATATGACCGTCGAGGAGTTCAAGGCACAGGTTCCAACACGCGTCGAGTTTGTGCGTAACGCGCAGGAGACCATTGACGCAATTCGTGCCCTCGCTCGACCCGATCTAGCGGTACTCGGCTCAAGTACGCCTGTGCGTGTGCAATCGCGGTTGTAACAAAAGATATGGTAAACACGTAGGGACCGCATTCATCACGGCCGTTTCGCGGTGTGAAAGGTCGAGGCGGACGGGTTGAATGCGGTCCCTTCGTGTTT
>CAXTUE010000086.1:0-1672 GCA_964247355.1 uncultured Ktedonobacteraceae bacterium
GTGTCAGCCTTAAGGATTTACGTGCTAGTGAACTTGTGCGCCGCGCGGAGAATCGTGAGATACGTGAGATTATCCTTGCAATGAATCCTGGTTTGCTCGGTGATATGACTGCATTTCATCTTAAGAGCGAACTTGCAACATTGGGAAGATCAGAATTACGTATCACCACGCTTGCTCGTGGTCTCTCAAACAACAGCGATCTTGAGTACGCCGACGAAGGCACTCTAAGCCGTGCTCTCGAAGGCCGTCGCGATATGCAGTGAAGATGTAGGGGAGACCCTTGTGGTCTCCCGTACTCGCGGTCTCCCTGTACGTTTGCTTGACACCTACTCGACTTTATGGTACGATTGTTCTACTTTAGTAGGCGGGAAAGAGAGCACTCGCCACCTATTTCCGTATTTTCACCCTTTGCAGAGAATAGCTACGTAGAAGAGCATTATCGCGCGAGACATGTTGGTATATACGGGCAAATATACGCATAATCTATCTCCTTTGTCCCACGCTGCCATACATCTCACGCACATTATTAAGAAACGCTGTTCCCCTATAGGAAAAGTGTATTGTAAAAGGAGGAAACAGGATACTTTTGAGAATAACCCGTTGGTTACTGCTCATATCCTGTAAAACGTATGGCACCAAGCAAGAAAGAAAAAGCCACAGTAGACCGCAACGGGACAGCTGCAGCCTCTCCCGCCATGACCGAGCGAGAAAAAGCTATTGATCTTGCGCTCTCACAAATCGAGCGCCGCTTTGGAAAAGGCGCGATTATGAAGCTAGGCGAAGCTGCAAAGGTTCATGTTGAAGCCGTTCCAACTGGCTCCATCTCTCTGGACCTCGCTCTCGGTATCGGTGGTATTCCAAAGGGACGTATCACAGAAATATACGGTCCTGAGTCATCTGGTAAAACGACCCTCTGTCAACATATTATTGCTAACGTGCAACGTGCTGGCGGCTATGCCGCATTCGTCGATGCGGAGCATACACTTGATCCTGTGTACGCCGCTAAGTGCGGTGTAGATGTGAACAACTTGCTCATTTCACAGCCAGACACCGGCGAACAGGCACTGGAAATCGTGGACTCACTGGTTCGTAGCAATGCTATCGACGTGGTAGTGATTGACTCCGTTGCCGCTCTTACTCCACGCGCGGAAATTGAAGGCGAGATGGGTGACTCACACGTTGGCTTGCAAGCACGCTTGATGAGTCAGGCACTGCGTAAGCTCACTGGAGCGATCAGCACCTCACACACCGCCGTCATCTTCACAAACCAGTTGCGCGAAAAGATTGGCGTCATGTTCGGTAACCCTGAGACAACAGCAGGTGGTAAGGCACTCAAGTTCTATGCTTCCGTTCGCCTGGACATCCGTCGCACCGACTCCATCAAGCAAGGGCAGGATGTTGTCGGCAATCGCACTCGTGTCCGTGTGATCAAGAACAAGGTCGCGCCACCATTCAAGACCGCCGAGTTCGATATCATGTATAGCGAGGGTATTTCTCGCGAAGGTGGACTGATTGACCTCGGCCTGGAAATGGGCCTTGTCAAGAAGAGTGGTGCATGGTTCACCATCGGCGATATTCGTCTCGGTCAGGGACGCGAAAACGCTAAGGAATTCTTGCGCCAGAACACCGACGCTGCATCAGCCATCGAAGAGCCGATTCGCGGCAATATCAC
>CAXTUE010000086.1:1687-11218 GCA_964247355.1 uncultured Ktedonobacteraceae bacterium
TCCAGATCGGCGAGGTCGAAGGTGTCGAGGACGTTGAAGAGGAAGATGCCGAGACAGATACACTCGAAGAAACCGAGGAGTAATATCGTCTCTCTGTAAAAAGGGTGTGTTGCCGCATCGCAACACACTCTTTTATTCTTCCTGCGTATCCTGTGTGCCTTGTTGCTCTAATATGTGTGGCATCTTCTGCTCAAGTTCTGGTTGAGGCAATCGTACAAGTGGCCTCTCACCCGAAGACAACAATGGCTCTAGCTCTTCGCTCTCGATTGGCGTCGGCTCTAACACTGTGGCAACAGGCTTACGCTCGCTCCACCATGTCGCGACGGAGGCCGGATCAATAGAACCCAACGTTCCTTTTTTGGTATGCTTCATAAGCCAATCCAGAAGAGCCTCTTCAAGTGGAACTTCGTGCTTTGCTTTGCGGCTCATATCCCATTTGTGTTGCATGACCGCAAAATACGCTTGCATCGGGTCTTCCCCACTTGTTAGATTCTGGCGCAACAACAAAATAGCCGGTAGGTGATAACGTGTATACCAGTTCTGTGCAGCCTCCTCTAAACTAACATCACGTCCCTCTCGCTCAGAAAGAATCGCTTGATGACCAAGAATCATATCATAGAAACGATGTGCGTAGATGCGTGGCATTGTAATATGCAACAACTCGTGAATGCGACGCTGGTGCCAACCTGGAAGCACCGTTGTTAGTTGCTGGAGCGTCTGCCCTGTGGCATTAAGTAGTGAGAAGCTCCAATGGTTCAACGTCTCTAAGAACTGTTCCAATTGTTGCCTCGGTGTATCAATCGCTGAAGGCGAAACATGTGTATGCTCACGACGTAGCCAGCCATAGCGTTGCTCAAAGTAGTGGAAATCCGATTCGTCCAGCACCTGCGTATCTTCTGGAAGCCCCCGTAGAATACGTAAGTCTTCTGATTGCCACGCCAGCGACTCTCCGAACATGGCCAAATCCTGTTCGCGCAAGCCATCGCTAATCGGTCCTGGAAATAACTCGGTCGTCTCGGCATCCGCCATGATTGCTAGAATAGTACGCCCATCGATACGCAAAAGCACATTCGCCAGTGACGGATCTCCCCAGTATACTCCATGTTCATGCAATTCGATCATAAGCACCGCAACCGCCGATAACAGACGCTGCTTTGTGCGTTTCGTGAAGGGCAGACGATACAACAAAACATGCGGAATAACGCGCGGCGCGAGACGCGTGACTGTGTATCCTCTATCACCACTGATATATTGTGTAATACCCCCCAGTTTGGGAACATCAAGTGCTAATGGCGGTGCTGGCACAATGACAACGCCGATTGGGCTGAGTGCGGGAATGCCACGCCGCTCGATCTCGCGAAAGTTACGTATCTCGCGTTCCGCCATGCGCGGCGTTGTCTCTTTTATCGCGTAACGCACACTCTCGCGCTCGACAAACACTACCGGATGACGTGACTCACCACGACGGATAGTGAGCACTTCCAATCCTTGCTGTATCCATTCTTCCATCGGGAACTGCCACGGCAAGCTTTCTAAGCGACGGCGGTCATCCGTCCCCATTTGAAACTGTATCTCTGTATGTAAAGTAGCTATGGCGAACACCTCAAAGCTGCGCTATAATGTAAGTAACGATAACTACTATGATGATAACATGTACGACATGCAGCCGCAAATTGGGCATGTAACGGAGCAAGAACGCCTTGCTTCCATCTCTTTGCGCCGCAGAGAGGAGAAATGACTATGGTAACGCAAACACTACCACCAACAAAATCCGTTCCGCACATCGCAGAACTCCCGCTTATAGGCAGCTTACCCGAATATTCAAGGGACCGTCTCAATCTTCTTTTGCGTATTGTTCAGCAATGTGGCGATGTTGGAAGCTTCCACTTTGGCCCCTTTCGCATCGTTTTCTTCAATACACCGGAAAATGTGCATCGCGTCTTTGTCGAACGTGCAAACGATTTTGACAAGGGTGACGCCATCCATAATACCTTCCGTCCTATCATCGGCAATGGCATCTTCACCAGCGAGGGCGAATTTCACCGTCGTCAACGCAAGATTATGGCACCTTCGTTTCAGCCACGCCGCATCGCCGGTTATGCCGATACCATGGCCTACTATAGCGAACTCATTCAAAAATCATGGCGTGAAGCAGAGACACTCGATGTGTCGCAGGAGATGACCAACCTTACCATGAGTATTATTGGCAAGGTGCTCTTCGACGCCGATGTCTTTACCGAAACCGACGAGTTGGGCGAGGCTATGACAACTGTCCTGAGCCATACAAGCCACACACTTTCACAACTTTTTCCTGTTCCGCTCAACTGGCCGACTCAGCGTAATAGAAAGACGCGCTGTGCCATAACGCTATTACGAACCAGAATCCAAAAGCTGATTGAAGAGAGACGCGCCGATACGCACGAGCGCAACGATTTTCTCTCCGTCTTGCTTGCCAGCAAAGATGAGGATGGTAACTCGATGAGCGACGAGCAACTTATCGACGAGTCTCTTACTCTCTTTGGCGCGGGCCATGAAACAACTGCAACCGCGCTAACATGGGCCTGGTACCTGCTGGCAATGCATCCCGATATATACAAAAAAGTGCAAGAAGAGGTTGACACTGTGTTGCAGGGACGTACTCCTACCTATGATGATCTTGCACACCTGCCATACTGTTTGCAGGTATTCAAAGAGACTATGCGCCTCTATCCACCTGCCTATGCTATATCAAGAGCACCATTACATGACGTAAACATTGACGGCTACATCTTACGTAAGGGGCGCGATATCGCATTTGTGTCGCCCTACACCTTGCATCGTCGCCCTGATTTCTTTCCTGAGCCGGAAAAGTTCGATCCCGAACGCTTCACACCAGAAAATGAGAAGAAGCTGCCACGTTACGCCTATATGCCGTTCGGTGCAGGCCCACGCATCTGCATCGGCAATCACTTTGCTATGCTGGAAGGCCATCTTCTGCTCGCAACTCTTGCGCAACGCGTCGAATTTGCACTGGTCCTACATCAATCAATCGAGCCAGACCCATCAAAAACAATAACCATACGCCCAGGAAACGGGCTACGTATGGTTGTACATCGACGTGAAAGTAAGTAAATAAGAGTCATTGGAAGTGTAAAAGAAGGAAGCATGACTGTGGTTCACCTCTGTTATGCTTCCTTCTCTTGACGACTCCCGCGAAGCGCGCTATCATCTCTAACAGGAAAACTAGAAAAGGTACAATAACATACATCATGATGAAACGACTTCGTGGGCGCAATCTTGCCCACCCCGGCTGTCTTATTGGTATCACTGCTGGCCTCACATTAGGTATCATTCTCGCGGGTGTGCTGGCCGCCGTTTTCAACGTGCCATACAACACCGTAATTCTTACATGGCTTGCTCTAACTGTTGGGCTTGGTGCCATCGGCTGGGTCGCTGGTAGCATCCTTACCTCACGCTTCCCTGCATTGCCTGAAACGGAAGCAGAGCACAATCCACCCTCGTCAAGCGAGTTGAGCGAAACACCCGCTCACGAATAACTGGCAAACCGTTTATATGCGTGAAAATTGGTCTTGTAGCATCTTCCATTTTACATAACTTCATGCTACAATTAGCGGTACGTAGGTAACACTCTTATCCCCAAACGTTACTTGCTGGGAGCGATGTGGCTCCGACGCGCCAATGAATGCGTCGTTTTACGGATGTCGTATCGCTATGGCTTTTGGCAAGCAAATTTCCATGAGATACGAAATTCCCCTGTGTGCTGTTCTCTATTCCAATCGTGTGCGGCTTGCATACGATCAGCATTTCATAGGAGGAAACTTCATGACCAGTAACGAATTCCGCCGTCCCGTTTCCGTCGATTTTGCTCCTCGTAATAGCTCGTGTGAATGGTGTGGCAAACCCGCCGAACGTCAACTTACCGCTATCGGTGGTAGTTTCCATAACGAAAGCGGCGTGTTTTGCAGCCCATGTGGCGAAAAATTCTCTCAGGCTGTTGTAAACTCTGTGCAGGCCGCATCTCAGGCTCAACCCCGCGCTCTATAAACTGCTCCTATCCAAAAATGAAATGCACCCTCTCACTATCTTGAGAGGGTGCATTTCATTTTCTAGCAACTGCGACTAGGCATAACGCTTCATGTACTGATTGAGATCGAACGGCTTCGCTTGTTGCACCAATTGGTGCGCCGCTTGATCCATCGTTGGACGCTCTTCCTGATACAGCAGACCAATATACTGCTTCTCCGTCTCCATCGCCAGTGCCATTGCCTGTGTCCGGTTCGTAATATCATGCTCGGCTGCAATCGGCGTTACCGAGGCATCCCACGCATCGAATGTATGATAGAACGTCGGGCATGGGCTGAGCACGTGAATAAATGAGAAGCCCTTATGCTGAATACCCTTCTCTATCAGTGCCGCTAACTCTTTCGGCTTCGCGGAATACCCACGTGCCACAAAGCTTACATTAAGCGTAAGCACCGTTGCCAGCGGATTGAATTGGGATGCCAACAGCCCATAAGGAGTGGACTTTGTGACATGCCCCTGTGGTGAGGTCGGTGAAGTCTGACCCTTTGTCAAGCCATAAATCTCATTGTCCATCACCACAACAGTAATGTCGATATTGCGCAGTGCGGCATGTAGCAGATGCCCTGCACCAATGCTGAAAAAGTCACCATCGCCACCGACAGCAACAACTGTCAGGTCTGGTCGTGCCATCTTTAAACCCTGTGCCACTGGTAGCGCACGACCATGTACCGTGTGAAAACCGAAGGTCTTCATAAAGTGCGGAAAGCGGCTGGAGCACCCAATACCCGATACGACGACCGTCTCATCAGGCGCGAGCTTCAGGCCTGCAAGACCACGATAGGCCGCATTGAGTACGCCAAAGTCTCCGCAACCTGGACACCACGTCGGTTTTACCTCGCTTTTATAATCCTTTGGCGTAGGATTGTTGATAACAGATTGCGTCATTGTGGGTGAACCTCCTCGATAGCCTGAAAGATATCAGCAGCAGTAAAGGGAATACCGCCGAATTTATTGACACGAATAGCTTTTAAACCGTATTTCGCACCGAGCAGGTTTGCTAGCTGCCCCGAATAGTTACATTCCGCCACAATTACCTGGCGTACTGAGTCGATGAAGCCGCGTATTGCCGCATCTGGCAGAGGTGAAAGCACTCTTGGATGTAACGATGCTACCTTATAGCCGTCCCTGCGTGCATGGTCTACGGCCTCTTGGATCGCACCCTCAGTTGATCCCCAGCCGATAATGCCAACCAGCGCGTCATCATCTCCGTAACGTTCGGGTGCTGGCAGTTCTGCTGCCGCCGTTTCGAGTTTGCGATAGCGTTTTTGCATCATCGCTACATGATCTTCTGGCTCGTAATCGGGATGTCCATGCTCATCATGTTCCAACCCTGTCGCCGTATATGCTGGAGCACCAGTACCAGGAGTTGGAATGGGTGAGATGCCATTCTCGGTATAGGCATAGCGCGAATACGGCTGTCCTGCACTCACAAGCTCTTGCTGCTGTGGCTGTACACGCTCCTGCAATGGCTGTATCTGGAAGGCACTCCGCTCAACGCTCTCCACGCGCGCAGTCAGCGACTGGTCGGTTAAGAAGAGAACCGGCATCTGATAGCGTTCCGCCATATTAAATGCTAAAATCATGAGTTTATAGCAGTCAGCGACATCGGCTGGGGCGATCACGATACGGGGCGAGTCGCCGTGTCCAGCATTGAGCGCGAAACTCAGGTCGGACTGCTCCATTTTTGTCGGCATACCCGTGCTCGGACCTGAACGTTGGGCGTCCACAATCACTGCTGGCAATTCCGCCATTGATGAGAGGCCAATCAGTTCAGTCATGAGTGAGAAGCCGGGACCAGAGGTCGCGGTCATCGCACGAACACCGCCATAGGACGCACCAAGAACAGCAGCCAGTGCCGCCATCTCGTCCTCAGCCTGTAGAAACGTGCCGCCAACCTGTGGTAGTTCCTTCGCCAGTGCCTCCATGATATCGCTCGCGGGCGTAATAGGATAGCCTGCGAAAAAGCGACACTGGGCTGCTAATGCACCAGCGACAACCGCTTGGTTTCCGTTCAGCACAACGCGATCAGCCTTCTCGACTGCTCCTAAGCGATAGTGGTCCTGCTTTGTAATACGCTCAGTCGCATACCTCTTCGCCACGTCCAACGCCAGCATATTCTTTTCCATTAACGTATCATTCGATTTACGTGATTTAGAAAGCTTTGATTGGACTACTTGCACAATAGCTTCTAATGGAGGACCAAACAGCCCGGAAATCGCACCCAGCATAACCATGTTTTTGGTCTGGAAAAGCTGTACCTCTTTGCGGGCAATCTCGTTGAAGGGAATGGCATAACTAATCTTGTCATGTGCTTCCGGGGTAAAGTCAGAGGGATCGTAGATAAGTACGCCGCCAGTGCGCAGGTCGCTGATATTGCGATCATACGCCTCTTTATTCAGACAGATCAATACATCAGCAAAATCTCCCATCGACTTTACCGGTTCATCGCTGATACGTACCTGGAAAAGACAAGGGCCACCGAGGATCTCGGCTGGAAAGGTGCGGAAGGTATATACATGATATCCCCACCGTGCGGCTGCCAGCGCGAGAATATCACCGCCAGAGATGGTACCCTCACCCGACTCGCCACCAATCCGAATAGTGACTTCATTCACCATTGAATGCTCCTAAAAAAATGAGACCGCGCCACATACAAGAGAGCGCGGTCCTGGTAGTTGTACAAGATATCAGTTGGAAATCCAGAAATCCTTTTCTGCGCCCCGCTCGCACAGGGTAGGCAGAACCGTGCGTTTGCCGATATTATAGCACAAATTGAAAGAATGTGAAGCATATATGTTGGGCAGTTGATGCACTGCTGCTGAGTACAGCAGACCCTATACACCTACTCTACATCAATTACCCCCTTCACAACCTAAAGAGGGTATGCTATAATGCGTTCCACAAGGGGCCTATAGCTCAGCGGTTAGAGCAGGGTGCTCATAACGCCTTGGTCGCTGGTTCGATCCCAGCTGGGCCCATTTACAACTCGTAGTCCTTCGCGTAAAGCGTACTTTCTCCTTCTTTCCTTGCTTGTTTCATCCAAAGTTTTGCATCTCTAGTACCAACCTGCTCGACAGGAACTAGATACACCTTGTTAAGCTTTTCGTAGTACGCAGCAAAGTAATCATATTCCCCTCGATAATGTCTTGGTTGTCTATTTTTACCTGTTACGTTTCTTATTGACGTATTGAACCTAAGCACAGAGCCGTTTTCATCCATCCTTGCGGTTTTGCATTGTATACGCCAGAATTGTCGGTCAGCATCCTCGATCACTAAATTGTATCACTGATTTCTACCATGAGGAGTAAGTACTACATAACCAAGTTGTAAAAAACGAGTAATGATAGCAGTCTCGCTAATCTCTCCTATCCTGTTTGTATCGCGTTTGACTCTTCCTAGGCTTATGCTCAAGACATCTTACTTTTCTTTAAGTCTAGCACATAAAACGGTCATATCTAATCTCAATTCTTCCTATTTATGCGAAATACAAGTAATGTCGCGCTTTCCTTCGTTCACTAAAAATGTGTATAATCATAATGCAAGAAGTTAGTTAGAGGGAGACAGGCATGGTAGAGATCAGCGAGTACGATATAAGTCCATTTTTGAGTGCGTTTGACGACGGCGTTTGTTGTGTAAGTGCACATGGTGAAATTCTCTACGCGAACGAGCTTGCCCAGAAACACTGGAATCTCTCTCAACAACATGCTCGCAAATTGCTTCTGTTGCCGCCTGTGGCGCAAGCCTTAAATGGAGAACAGGCGCATCACGTATTGATTCATCCCGATAAACGGCGTGTCCTCCTGCTCAATACCCTACCGCTTCATGAGGGAAGAGACACGATAAGTGCGGTTGTGCTTATCTCGCAGGATGTTAGTGAACACGTTTTACAGCAGCAAGAGGCAGAACTCTCGCTACATGTACTGGTGGAGGCCGTTGCGGTAACGCAGAACGTGCAGGACCCCAATGAGGCACTACGACGAATTGCCGCGCTACTACCACAGCTTGAAGCGGTCGATAGCAGTGTTGCATTCCGTGTAAACGAAACAAAAAATCTTCTTGAACCCGTTGCCATCTTTGGAGATAGCCGTCAGAGCGACGAAGAATGGCGTGCTGAGTTTTCTGAGATGGAACTGCATACTGAGCAGGCTCTACAATCCTCTGCCGCCTATATGCGAGCACTACGCCTAAAAATACCTATTTCGGTTGAATTTCCATCGCGTTCCCTGCGCAAAAGAATGAAGAATCTATGCGCCGCTATCTATGCGCCTGTGTTGCTCAATGGACATGTACTTGGCCTGCTTGGTATCGAGCGGCAGCGACCATTGAGCGTCGCGGACACGTACTTTCCACAATGGAGTGTTGATCTACTGAAAGCCCTTGCTCGCCTGGTGAGTCTGTCGATTGAGCGCACCTCACTCTTGCAATCCTCAGATGAACAACAGAAAGACATCGAAGCCGTGCGGGAGTTGCTCAAGCAGAAGGAAGACTTTCTCTCGCTGACCGCCCACGAACTCAAAAATCCGCTTACTGCGATCCGTGGTCATGCACAAATTTTGCAACGCCGTCTCAAGCGTTCGCAACAAGTCGCGGATGAGACAAATTCCGACCTTCTGAGTGGACTAAAAAGTATTGAGCACCAGACACAAAGTATTGAGCATATGATCAATGCACTTATGGAGGTGAGCAGGCTCGACCTTGACCGTCTCCAACTCGAACTGAAAGAGGTTGACCTACTACACCTTATGAAACAGACGCTTCAAGAGTATGCTCCAATAGCACAAAACCACGATTTGCGCCTGTTCGTCAATGGACAGCCTGTTTCTCTTGACGAACAAGCGCAAGAAGAGCGCGCGCAACCGCAACTAAAAGTACAGGCCGATGCGGAACGTCTGGAACAAGTCGTCGTAAATCTGCTCAGCAATGCCGTTAAATACAGCCCCGATCATGGACCTGTAACGGTATCTCTACGTCACCTACAGGATGGTTCAGTTGAAATCGCTGTAGAGGATAAAGGCATCGGTATTCCGCCCGACGAGCAGGAACGACTCACGGAACGCTTTTTCCGTGCACGAAATGCGCAAAGTGTCGATGCTAAAGGACTGGGGTTAGGGCTGTACCTCGTGGATACGCTGGTTGCGAAGCATGGTGGCTTCCTTACAGTTGCAAGCGAGGGTGTTCCTGGAAAAGGAAGTACCTTTACCATAAAGTTACCATCTCAGAAGCAAAAAAGCTAACAATCTTCGGTAGAGTTACACACTCTTTACATCCGTTATGAGCAAGTGTGTAATGCCCTCCTGGTATGCGCACATGCCCCTTTCATGCATCGCATGTACGAGTGTCGCGAACTCGTCAGGTAGTGTATCGAGCAGCACTCGCTCGTTTGCTGGTACCGCTACTCCCCCATTTTGCAGTGCAACATCATAAGCATCGTTATCGAAACGCCAGAGC
>CAXTUE010000086.1:11252-11881 GCA_964247355.1 uncultured Ktedonobacteraceae bacterium
GGTGCCAGAAGGTAAGCTGCGATCTGTAGACCCTTCACGTCAAAATCACCACTATAATAGAGCATGTTGTCAGGAGATTGTGCCAGCAGCAAATCAAGCACCAGAAGTGCAGCAACGCTAGGCCAGCCCGAAGTACATATCACCGTGGGCGACGTACTCACATCTTTCTGTTGCTCAACAATCTCTTCAAACACCTGCGGATTTTCACATGCATAAATAGCATGCTGCGCAGGCATAACAGATTTCCACTCAACAATCTGACGTAGTGGTAATAGCAAAACTCTATTCCTGCCAGCGCGTACTAGCTCGTCAACTTGATGCCTGGAATCTCTGGCTTCCAGAAGGTGAAAGACAGCTACATATGAAGAAATGGTGTCGACACGTAACCCCACACTCGCATACCAGCGCAATTCCTGCATGCGGTCTTTGAGAGTGGTAAAACTTCCTCTAGTTCGTTTCCATCTTGCTGTATGGCATTGCCGCTAACGTACTTTAAGTTGCCCTTCCTGAAACGGAGCCTTGGCCAAAAAACTGGCTAGCCCACACCGCTCGTCGGCGGTGCTGTCTGTTATAATAACTTGACCACCAACGTCGCCCACTTCAATGTACTTCTCGCGCAATCGCTGCAA
>CAXTUE010000087.1:0-11839 GCA_964247355.1 uncultured Ktedonobacteraceae bacterium
GGTATGTTGTTTGCTGTACTCTACTATGCGGTTACAGCAGGTGGTGCCTCTCAGTTAGACACGATCATCGCAGGTACGGTGAGCCTTGTGTGGCTTATTGGGGGATTTGCCTACCTGTACATCCGGCAGCTTGTTACAGGCACGCCAGTGTTGCATCCAGAGGATCACAAGGAGAAAAACGATATCTCTGTCAGTGTTGGTGGTGGAAACTAGCTTTTTCAAAAGCAGCAAACGTTACACATGAGCGGAGCAGAAGCGACTATTTCCAGTCGCTTCTGCTCCGCTCATGTTCTTGATACTATAAAAAGCTTGCGGCAACCTGTGTTGCCAGTGTAGCAAGAAGACTTATCCCTGCTTTCTTTTTGGAGGCAGGTTGTGTGCACAGTACATGAATGGGATGAGCTTTTATTTGCCGGAGGTACTGTGCTTCATAAGGATGCAAGAGGTGCGTTTTCTCTCCCTCGTATGAGAGTATGACGCGTTGACAGCGCATGCTTTTGGTGTAGTAAGAGATAGTTGCGGAGATATCGTGTGTAGTATCTGTGTACAGCTCTACAGGCACGGATTGAATAGCGGCTTGTGTTTCGAGAACACTCAAAAAGTCCTGAGCCTGCTGGAGATGCTCAAGTCGAATAGTTTCTGGTCCCTGGCTCATTGGAAGTGGATGCAGGGCAAGCGCAACGAGCTTTGCATTATGTACTTTTGCCAGTACAAGGGCGGAGCGAATAGCCTGTATATCCACATCGCAGGTAAATGGCAAGAGATAGCGATTTTGTTCCATTACACGAGTCCCTTTTTATATGCTAAACAAGGAGAGAAGCAACGCTCTGTTACTTCTCTTAGTGTAAGGCAAAAACGCTCAAAAAGTCCTCAGACTCGCGTGGAAACCCCTAAAGAAATTCTAAAGAACTGTTGTCTTTACCACTGAGAGACAAGGTGCGCTACTTTCCCGCCAGATAGTGTTTCATAGCGGATACGATTGGGGCTGATATTCCCTAGCATTGGCACGTCGTCTGCAGCGATGAGAATTTCGTGTGGGTGCATGGTTTGCCAGATGCGGGTCACAATCTCGGCCTCCTGTGCCTCCGAGACCTGCTGTACCGGTCGATAGAGGAAGCGAGGATCGGCGTTCACATTTTTTGCGAGCATCATAGTTTCCGCCGTGCGTAGTGTTTGAATAGCCGACTCATCATAGAGATATGGTTCATAGTACTCGAACGGTTGTACCGGTGGGGCATTTTTAGGTTCACCGATGTACAGGAATGCAAGTGGCTTGTTTTGGGGATACCTTATAGCGGCCTGTACGACGAGATCATTATGCTTTTCTTTACCCGTAAGCAGGACTGCGAGTGTTGCATGTGATAGGTGCTCAACGCTACTCAAAGAAACAACATGAATAGGAGTTTTGCCCTGTGCCGCTTGATTTTTATAGTTGAAGTAGGCAATAGCCATGCCAATGATTGTGACCGAGCCGCCGAAGAGTGTTGCCAGTGGCTTAGCGACGAGATTTGTGGACCACGCAACCATAACAAGAAATGTGGTGAGTATGCCCAGGCCAAAGTCGAGTGATACCCATGCACTTCTCAATCTATCTCGTAGCGTAATCCGCGCAGGTGCTTTATAGAATCCATTAGTGCCGTTTGCTCCGTTGCTGCCATGTGTAGCAAGTTCCTCGTGCTCGTGCGATATATCTAGTGGTGCCAGGGCTACGGTTATTTTCGCGCCATCATCTTCCGCATGCGCCTTGTACTGTGATGGACGTGTGCGGGCTGCTCGCCGGTCTTTATAGCGTACGATATCCAATCCCAGGCATGTAAGCGTGAAGGCACCGAGCAAGCCGAAGGCATACATATCGCCAAGCACATCGATGTTGCCGAGAACGAGAAGGAGTACTACGATTGGAATACCTGTTGCAAGCATAATGGAGTAGTGTGGTGTCCCGCGCAATTTGTTGCGCTTCAGGATGAAGGCTGGAAAAAAGCCGAAGCGCGAGAGGGCCATAAACACATGATAGGCACCAATGATCGCCGTATTGCTTGCAAAGACCAGGAGAGCACTCGCACTAATTGCCACCTCCGTCTGCAATAGACCGCTACCCCAGTGACCCGCGAGCAGAGAGATGAGTTGACTACGTAGAATATGATCTTTGGCCGCTTCGGGCTGTAACAACGTTGAAAACATCGTGAGTAAGGGGCTGGTGAGACCAATCGTGAGCACGACGAGTAAAAGCGCGATACCCGCAACGCGCTTGCGTGGAGTGCGCATGACCGGTGATAACTGCGAGATGCTCTCCAAACCGGAAAATGCGAGAAAGGAACCTGCGAAGCCAACGAGTAGTTCCTGTGGACCAAGTGCATGTGATGCGAACGTCTCCGAAATGAGTTTCAAAAAGGCCGAGAGAGAAAGATGTGTAAAGACTGTGATGAGAATTGCGATGTCACTACCGAAGGCGATGAGCGCGCCAACAAAGCTGACCTTTGCGCTTTCACTGATCCCGACCCAGTTGAGGAGACCAAGCAGGACGAGCACTCCAATAGTAATAAAAAGTAAAGGGAGTTGAATTGGTCCGAAGAACGGTACTGCGAGAGACACGCCAAGCGTTGGTAGCACAACGCTCAAATATTGCATTCCTGATAGACAGCTAATAGCTGCCGTAAGGAAGTAGTCAACAAGAATGAACATGCCGCCCAATGCGCCCACCCACTTGTTTATCGCCGAAGCCGCGACCGTCACCACGCCTCCGCCCTGTGGAAAGCGATGTGTCACCTCGGCATATTTGAGGGTGAGCAAAACAAAGACGGACATAGTGAGTAAGACAAAGAAGCCGGCCAGGTTTCCAACGTTGCCATAGAGAATACCAGGAACATAGTAGACAGAGGTTCCAATATCCGCAAAAACAACGGCCCAGCACAGGAGCGGCCCTAGTAGAGTTCCGCTATGACTATGCTCATCTCCCTGTGTCTCACTTGTCGTATTCTGTGTAAGAGCGTCTTGTGACACGCAAACATATCCTTTCGCACACCGTATATCTATTTCTTGCTACACTGTAGCATAGACAAGCTGGAACACGCAAACCAGTGCTATTTTTGTATATTTTGTGCATTGTGTTCCAGGTGCGGTATGCTATACTGGAGCTATGTAGCAATGCATAAAGAAAAAGAGAAGAGATAGCGAGCGATGCCTATGACGTATACTGCTGGCACGCATATTGACCATTATGAAATTATTCGCATGCTTGGTCATGGCGGCATGAATCGCGTCTACCTTGCTAAAGACATGGCTAACGGGCAAGAAGTCGTGCTGAAAATTCCCAATGATGATATTCTTGGGAATGTTGCTGTTTTTGAACGCTACAAGCGCGAAGCTGAGATCGGCAACCGTATCAATCACCCTCATGTGCAACATCTCTTCAATGTAAATGAGAAGCGAAGCCAGGAATATCTTGTTGTTGAGTATATCAAGGGGCGCACACTGCGAGCTGTGCTGGAAGAGCAGGCACCTCAACTTTTACCGTCTGAAGAGGCGTTACGTATCATAATGCAGATTTGTGATGCGTTAGCCTACTGTCATGAGCATGGTGTGTTTCACCGGGATATCAAGCCAGAAAACATCATGCTTGACGAACATGACAATGTGAAAATCATCGACTTTGGCATTGCATTGCTCGAAGGCGCGCGACGTGTGACATGGCGTGGTCTCTCAGGCACCGTTGGCACGCCTGATTATATGGCACCTGAGCAGTTGAGAGGAGAACGTGGCACTGCCGCATCTGATATATATGCTGTTGGTATTCTGTTATACGAGATGCTGTGGGGCCAGACGCCGTTTGAGGGCGAAAACTTATTTGCCGTGATGAATCAACATGTTTCGCAGGACCCGCCCTCGATTCTGGAGTACAACCCGAACGTGCAACCGACGCTGGCAACCGTTGTGATGAAAGCCATTCGGCGCGACGCCGATAAACGCTATGCTTCCATGCGAGACATGCTGCATGACCTGCACAATCTCTCTGATGTGAAGCCTGTGCAGTACACTCCTGAGAAGCAACAAGCAAGTAATTGGGCGCGTCAGTTAAAATGGGCGGCACTCATCATTATTTGTCTCTCTCTGCTAGTGATTGCGCTTGGTATTCTTGCGCAATTCGCACATCATGCGGCCCACTAACAGTTCTTTCTTGACAATAATCACACTCTCACTGAGTACTTGTAGACAATTTGCACACTTCAACTCCTTGTGCCTACTCATAAGAATATGTTATATTTCTCTTCACAGGTGATGATGCTTGTTCAAATTTGAGCTACGTGGCTCCCCAGGACTCAATGCCGCATCTACATGCGCTCCCCGCGCTACATACCCGCAAGTGTAAATCCATGTACGGTACGACAGGCTATGTTTGTACCATTTGCACACATCCATAAGCGTTGATACGTAATTATCAAATCCTCCGGCTCCAACGAAGGTGCCTAGCGGATGAGAGCAGAAGAGTATGTTTTCTGGAGGGCTATTCATGCATTCTTCCTTTTCCCACCCGTTGTATGAAGATCGTTGGGAACATGATGCCTGCGGCACGGGCTTTCTTGCTCAAGTGTCTGGTAAGCCTAGTCATTTTTTAGTTCAAACTGCACTCGAAGCACTGGCTCGCCTCATACATCGTGGAGCACAAGACGCCGACGCAGAGGCAAGCGATGGCGCGGGTATACTCACACAAATTCCACGAGCGTTATTGCAAGCAGAACTACAAGCAATGCCATCTCTTCTGCCCGACGACCTCGCGGTAGGCATGGTTTTTCTTCCATCGCAAAAACATGATCCTGACGCATACATGAAGAGTCGGTCGATCATAGAACAGGTCCTTGCGGAAGTTGCGCTCCCGCTTCTCAAGTGGCGCACTCCACCCATCAATCATGATGTACTCAGCATACGCGCACGTGAAAAGGCACCTACGATTGAGCAATTTCTGGTGACAAGACCAGATGCCATTGAAGCAGCACACTACGAGCGCGAACTCTACTATGCGCGCCGTCTTATAGAGCAGCGTTTGCGCGCAGCCTCGATCTCTAATTGCTATATTGTCTCGTTCTCGCATCGGACTTTGATCTACAAAGGTCTGCTTGCGCCGCATGAATTGGCGCAATTCTATCTTGACCTTGCTGACCCGCGCTACGAGAGTGCGATTGCTGTGTTTCACCAGCGTTACAGTACAAACACATTCCCTTCGTGGCCGCTAGCACAACCTTTCCGTATGCTTGCCCACAATGGAGAAGTCAACACGGTGCAGGGCAATCGCAACTGGATGGCTGCTAGCGAAGGTTCTCTCAGCTCACCCGTATGGGGTGAACGGGTGCGTGACCTTGTACCTGTGATACAACCGGGTACAGTGAGCGACTCGGCCCAGCTTGACAATGCACTAGAGCTGCTTACGTGTTCAGATCGGGATCTCTTGCAAGCAATGCAAATGCTTGTTCCACCGGCCTGGGAGCAAGATGAGACGCTGGACGATGCGCAGCGTTTCTGGTGTGCCTATCACGCGGGTTTGATCGAGCCGTGGGATGGGCCAGCCGCCCTCGTTTTTAGCGATGGACGTGTTGTGGGGGCCGCGCTTGACCGCAATGGTTTACGCCCTGCGCGCTATACGCTTACAGCGCAAGGATTGCTTATTGTCGCATCCGAAACCGGTGTTGTCTCACTTGACGAACATGACATTGTTGAGAAGGGTCGGCTTGGACCTGGCGAAATGATTGCCGTCGATGTCGAGCAACACCTTATACTGCACAACACACAAATCAAGGAGACGCTCGCGCAAAAACAGCCGTATCAAGAATGGGTGGTGAGCCAGCGTCTCAAGCCATTGGCGCATGATACCTCTTTACCAGAGGCAGACGTGCTACGCGATGAAGCACTATTCGCGCGGCAACAACTCTTTGGCTACACACATGAAGATGTCGAAATGGTGTTGCGACCGATGCTGGCGGACAACAAAGAGCCGGTATGGAGCATGGGTGATGACGCACCGCTTGCGGTACTCTCCGGTCAGGTACGTTCATTCTATGATCACTTTCACCAGCGTTTCGCGCAGGTGACAAACCCGCCTATCGACCCATTACGCGAACGCATTGTGATGTCGCTCGGCTCCTATCTTGGCTATCGTCAAAGTCTGCTTACAGAAACACCGCTTCATGCGCGCTTGTTACACATTAACACGCCGCTTCTGACGGAGGCGCAATTGACAAGCCTACGGACCAGTCCAGACTTTAGGACGAGCACACTGGACACAACGCTTGCTGTACATGCTGGTGCTGGTGCCCTGGAACATGCGCTCGATGCGCTGCAACAACAGGCTATTACTGCCATCGAGCAAGGGACGACACTGCTTGTCTTGAGTGATCGTAACGCATCGGCAACTCACGCTCCGATACCAATGCTGATTGTTGTGGGCAATCTTCATCACGCCCTGATTCGACGCGGTATTCGTGCGACTGTTACGCTCGTTTGCGAAACGGGGACGGCATGGGATATTCATCACATTGCCTTGCTGCTTGGCTATGGTGCTGAAGCTGTGACACCGACGCTCGCCCTGGCAAGCGTACGAGCACTGGCGGGTGAGCGCAAATTAGAGCAACTTACACAAGACGAAGCGGTGGACCGCTACTTCCATGTGGTTGAGGATGGTTTACGTAAGGTCATGGCGCGCATGGGTATCTCGAATATCCGTAACATCATCGGTGCGGGCCAGTTCGAGGTCGTGGGTCTTGAGCAAAGCTTTGTTGACCGGTGCTTCACAGGCTCTGCCGCTCATCCTGGCAGCATAAGCTTGTTGCAGGTGGAAGCGCACCTTCTCGCGCAGGCTCAGACTACACAGGAAGCGCAGGAGAAACTGGCTGATACAGGTGTTCGTCGCCGCAAATTGACCGATTTAGGGCGTTATCGCTTCCGGCGAGATGCGGAGTATCATGCCTACAATCCGCTCATTGTACGTGCGCTGCAAAAAGCGGCTCTTAGTGGCAATAGAGAGGACTACCAGCAGTTCACCTCGCTTGTCTATAATCGTCCCGCGACTGCGCTGCGCGACCTGCTCTCATTTGTATCTACGGTGCCTATACCATTGGAAGAAGTGGAAGCGATGGAGTCGATTCGTGCGCGCTTCGTGGTATCCGCTATGTCGGTTGGTGCGCTGAGTCCAGAGACGCATCGCACGATTGCCGCCGCCATGAACAGTATTGGGGGGCGTAACAATACGGGTGAGGGTGGCGAGGACCCGGCATGGTACACCGAGACATTCAACGGGTATCCCGTGAGTAGCAAAATCAAGCAAGTTGCCTCCGCGCGCTTTGGTGTGACAACAGAATACCTTGTGCGGGCCGAAGAGATAGAGATCAAGATGGCGCAAGGCTCGAAACCCGGCGAGGGTGGACAGTTGCCGCCGTTCAAGGTTACGCCTTTTATCGCCAAGCTGCGCCATACCGCTCCGGGTGTCGCGCTCATCTCGCCGCCACCGCATCACGATATCTACAGCATCGAGGATATCGCGCAATTGATCTATGACCTGCATCAGGTCAATCCGACGGCGAAGGTCGGCGTCAAACTTGTCGCGAGTATCGGCGTAGGCACCATTGCGGCGGGTGTCGCGAAGGCACACGCAGACTATGTGCTGATTAGTGGACATGATGGCGGTACCGGTGCGTCACCACTACAATCCATCAAGCACGCGGGTATGCCGTGGGAGCGTGGACTGGCGGAGGCACAACAGGTGTTGGTGCGCAACGGTCTGCGCCAGCGTGTCAAGGTGCGCGTCGATGGTGGCTTTAAGACCGGGCGCGATGTCATTGTTGGAGCACTGCTGGGCGCGGAAGAATTTGCCTTTGGCACAGCGGCTCTTGTCTCGCTCGGTTGTGACATGGCGCGGCAATGTCACCTCAACACCTGTCCAACCGGTATCGCGACGCAACGTGAAGACCTGCGAGCCAAATTTTCTGGTCAATCACAGCACCTCATTAACTATCTCACGCTGGTAGCGGAAGAGGTGCGCGAATTGATGGCAAGCCTCGGCATCGCGCGTTTCGACGACCTGATTGGGCATGCAGAACTGTTGCAAGCTGTGCAGGATACGAATGTTGACATGGCTCCTCTGCTTGCCACCCTGCCAGTACGTTCGGTGCCCGGAACACATATCACGCTACCGCCTTCTCCTGTCGCGGAGCAGTTGTTACAGGAGGCCGAGGGAGCGTTATCCGGTTCACAAAGTATTCTTGTGCAGCATACGATTCGTAATGCGGATCGCTCTATTGGTGCGGGACTCGCGGGTGAAATCGCCCGTCGCTACGGCAATGCTGGTCTCCCCGGTGTCAGCATTACCTGTACCTTCCAGGGGGTTGCGGGACAGAGTTTTGGGGCGTTCAGTGTGCCAGGGATGCGTCTTATTCTCAATGGCGAGGCGAACGACTATGTTGGCAAGAGTATGACTGGTGGGCAAATCGTTATCGCACCGCCGAGTGGGACAACCTTCGAGACGCACAAGAACACTATTCTGGGCAACACTGTTCTGTATGGTGCGACGGGAGGACAGTTGTTCGCGGCAGGACGGGCGGGTGAGCGTTTCGCGGTGCGCAACAGTGGTGCGCTTGCGGTTGTCGAGGGCGTCGGCGATCATGCCTGTGAGTACATGACTGGCGGTATGGTTGTTGTGCTGGGCGAGACGGGTCGCAACTTCGGTGCTGGCATGTCATCGGGTGTTGCCTACGTCTTTGATCCCGAAAATGTCCTGCCCAGTCGCTACAACAATGATCTGGTCGATCTTGAGCGTATCGACGATGAGAGTGAGCGCGAAGCTCTGCGTATCGTTATCGGCCTGCATGCCAAACGGACGCGCAGCAAACACGCACAATCTCTGCTCAATGCGTGGGAGCACACTCAACACGTCTTCTGGCGCGTACAGCCTCGTGGTGCCAGCATCTCGGCCCGCGACTTCGTCCATGTCGATGAGCACGATGCGGTTGCTATAGGCGCAATACAGTAGCTGATATGGAAGAGAGGAAAAGGTATATGCTTTTTCCTCTCTACTACGTCTTTACCTTCTGTTATGCAGCAAGTGTATTAAGAAGCTCTATCACAGCCATTTCATCTGAGGCTGATACAATCTGCTGTCCCAGATGAACGAGTGAGGCTACGTCTCTAATAAGAGATACACGTTGTTGTGCTAACTCTGTTAGTTCTGGGAAGCGAGTATCTACGATACCTGTTACTACTGCTTGCGCTCCGCGTACACTCGCTTCTACACTTTTTTGTTGAAAGAATTCACTTCCTTCAATTAAGCTATTGTATTCCTGAATCTGTTCTTTCACAATTCTCTTATCCTGTGCTGAAAGTGTTGTTGAACGATCCAATATAGTTCTAAATCTTGCCAAATGCTCTCCAAACTGTGCTTGTGTGTAGCGCAGTTTCAACTCGTTGATTGCTTCGAGAAGAAGCGACGCACTAGCATTTTTCATTGCAGGGAGTAATGTATACATCGCGATTATTTTGTTTTGTACAAAATGTTGGGCATCAAGCGTCCATAACAATAGTGTCTTAAAATGATTACTTGATTATTGTTTCAATTTTTGAGCGATGTCATTTTTCTCGCTAGCCACAAGTCCTGCTGCCTGAAGCCATGAGGCCATTTCGGGACCTTTCTCCTCTTCTTTGAAGCGATAGTCGTGTTTGCGTATCATCTCGGCGAGTTGGGCATCGAGGCGTTGGAGGCATGTGATTTGGCCTTTACGCAACTGTGAGAGCCAGTTGCCAGGGGTATCGTTCATTTTGAGTTCGCTGGCGAGTTGCAGGTGGTGCAGGCAGAGGCCGTCTGAATTGGTGAATGTTGTGTAGAATGCAGCGTCAAGAATGGCGTGGCGTAGCGTATGCACAAGATGTACCTCTTCTGCCTCTTGCTGGCGACAGGCGAGACATTGCGGGCGTTGGACCTCTTGCTTTGTGTCGAAGAAACGGCGGAAGCGACTCCCCGATACTGCATCCTCGGCGGCCTGTAGCTGGCTCATGGTATCGGACAGAATAGAGCGGTAGTTTTGGGCAAGTGGTAGGGCGGCTCCCATTTGCGCAAGTTGCCATGTGTGTGTATGACAGAAGCCAAGCGAACGACGTAGTTCTTTTTGTAAGTCGACATCGGTGAAGAGTTCGTACTTCCATGCGTCGAGGTAGCGGTAGGTGCTCTCATAGGATAAACGGCAGAGCATACATCCTTCCTGTTTACATGCCTCTAAGAGGACATGGTATTCTCGTGAATAGTTCATACTACAACCTTTTACCTTTTTATTCGTCTATTCCATAAGAGACAGCTTTTCAGACGTTCGTGTCAATACTTTGTCACACCTGTTGCTAGTAACTGGACAACGCATACTTGAACACTATTACTGATTATTACGCGCTACTCGGCGTTGCGGTTGATGCTCCTGCCAGCGACATCAAAGCCGCCTTCAAGAAGTTGGCGTTGCAATATCACCCTGATGTGTATAAGGGTGAGGATGCGCATGAGCGTATGCGTGTATTGTTGCAAGCGTATCAGACGCTCAACGATCCGAATGCACGGCGCGACTATGACCAGCAGCGTCGTACATTCTCTTCTGCCTCACATGCTATGGGCGATATACCACGTGCTGCCCGTTCTACTGCGCGTTCGGCTTCGGACGTTTCGCCATCCGCGCGCCGGGATCGCCAACGGCACTATGACTTTCCCATTTTTCAGGAGAAGCGCGCTACCTCTGTTGACTTGATCGATATATCCTACAACCTGTCGCCGGATGAATCGCACACATTACTGCATGATGGCTTGTTACGCGGTGTTGCGTCAGAGACGGCGGAACATGCCTATTACTGCCATCGCTGTCACCACTCCTGGCGTACTCAGAACAGCATACATGGTAGTGTTTTGCCGTTCTTTTGTCCGAAATGTCAGGCTAGCGACTGGACAGACTATCTCTTACTGCGTTGCATACACTGTACTGCTGTATTCGAGAGCGAGCAGATACGCTATGAAGTTGGGCTACATACATATGGTGGCAACAAGGCGGCTCTTTGCCCACCCTATGAGTTGTTCCCGCTCTGTCCTTATTGCGGGACTGCACGTTGGTGCCCAGCCGAGGATGCGCGCATCGAGGATCTGCGACACAGGCGAGCCACACACACCGCGAGAATGCGTCTGCTCTGGATAGGGGTTACACTGATTGCCATCATCGTGCTTGGTGTGCTTGCCTTAAATATGTTGCGCTAGGAAACTCCTGCACCTGTGTTATAATGACTCGACAACGAGCAAGTGGGGAGATAGCACGTATGGACACAGTTTTAGCGAATGGTGTTTATCCACCATTACCCACCTTTTTTCACGCGAACGAAGAACTTGATATTCCAACTCTACAACGTCATATGCACAATCTGCTGAATAGCGGTATCGCAGGTTATGTGCTGATGGGAAGCAATGGTGAGGCGGTCCATCTCACAAGCGAGGAACGAATACAACTTGTGCAGGCCGCACGCGAGGTACTGAAGAGTGAGTCGCAAGCGCCTCCTCTGATTGTGGGCTGTGGAGATACCTCAACGCGCAGTACTATCGCGCACTGTCGTTCCGCAGCACAGCATGGTGCTGATATCGCGCTTGTCATTCCGCCATCGTACTATAGAAATAGTATGACTATACCCTCGCTCCTGGCTCATTATCGTGCCGTTGCTGATGCCAGCCCTCTTCCAGTGCTCATCTATAATATGCCCGCGAACACAGCTGGACTCGATCTTGATGCCGCGACGATTTGCACACTTGCCGAACATGAAAATATTGTTGGTGTCAAGGATAGCG
>CAXTUE010000088.1:0-9316 GCA_964247355.1 uncultured Ktedonobacteraceae bacterium
ATATAATAGATTGTTGGTAATAAACCAAATATAGTGCAATAAGTTACTAAAAGCAGTAAATGAAAGAGATCGCTATTAATGACAGTTAAAGTTAACCTAGATGCGCTTATCATTCGTGAAGATTTTAAAGTTTTTGATACTCCTGTTCAATTTCCTGCAATACAAACTATACAAATTCGAGACCTTGAACAAGGCTCTTTTTTTTATCAAGTGCTAAGAAAACCCGATTTTCAAAGAGAAACAGCGGACTGGACACCAGAAAGAATTAGTGAGTTTGTTCAAAGCTTCTTAAGTGGTGATTTGATCCCCGGCATTATTCTTTGGAACTCCGGTTCTCATATCTTTGTTATCGATGGTGCTCATCGATTGAGTGCATTAATAGCATGGGTACAAAACGATTATGGTGATGGTCCAGAGTCTAGATCATTTTTTGATCAAAGAATTCCTCAAGAGCAACTTAGTGCTGCTGATGGTACAAGAAAATTAATCGAGGGTAAAGTTGATAGCTACGGTGCTCATAAATTTGTAATACAGCATCCAAGTAATGCAGAAGCAGAACTATTAGATAGAGCGAGGAGACTTGCAGTACTTGCCATGCAGGTTCAATGGGTTACAGGAAATGCCGACAAGGCGGAAGACTCTTTCTTTAGAATTAATCAAAAGGCAGTTGTAATTGACCCCACCGAATTAAGGCTTCTGGAGGCACGGAAAAAACCTAATGCATTAGCAGCAAGAGCAATAATACATTCTGGTACAGGTCATAAATATTGGTCTGATTTCGAGAATAGCAAGAAGCAACAAATTCAGGATATAGCCAAAGAAATACACGAAATACTTTTTACTCCACCTCTAAAGACTCCTATTAAAACATTAGATATTCCTATTGCAGGAAAAGATTATTCTCCACAAACTCTACAGCTCGTTTTTGAACTCGTCAATGCAGCTAATGATATTACACACAAAACAGCACATGCTCAATCAGATAAACCACGTCGTAAGACAAAAAACTCTCAATTGGATGAACCATTACCTAATGATATTGACGGAAACAGTACAATACAATTTCTGAAAAATACAAGAAAAATTGTTTACCGAATTTCAGGTAATCACCCCTCTTCCCTTGGTCTACACCCAGCCGTCTACTTTTATGGTGCTAATAGTCGTTACCAACCAACTGCATTTCTAGCCATGGTAGAACTGCTCAAAGACTTTGAAAAAAGAGATTACTATAGAACGTTTATAGATCATCGACAAGTATTTGAAGAGTTTATCTTAGAGCATAAGGATTTTGCAAATCAGGTAGCTACCGTTAAAGGCAGTGGCATTAAAGGCATGAAGATACTACAAGTAATTTACCAGACCATCTTGGATGGTTTAGTTCAGGATAAGAGTAAGAAGGAAATTCTTGATTTACTACGGAGAAACAAGCAGAGTGCGTTTCTAAAAATAGAAGAGCCTGAAAATTTTGATATAAAAATAGATTTTGACTCAGATACTAAGTCTAGTGCTTTTCTTAGAGATGCTCTTAAAAGTGCTTTAAAATGCAAAATTTGTCATGGTTTAATTCATACCAATTCGATTTCGGTTGATCATATAGATCGAAAGCAAGATGGAGGATTGGGAACTTTACAAAATGCTCAATTAACCCATCCCTATTGTAACACAACATATAAGAATTAATTTAAACTCTTGTTAGAGACAACGCATACGCATCAGCATTCGGGTCATTCCGCGTAGCAGCAAAAATAGTCTTGAATGGGAGAATGGCGGTATTCTGGCGCGCTTGACTGCTCCTTTGGTGAGTGGAACGGCTAATGCTGCACTGATTAAGTTGCTGTCTAAGCAGCTTGCCCTTCCTAAGCGGAGTATTGAGATTGTACAGGGCGCGACTGGACGACAGAAGGTGATTGAGGTTACGGGCCTGACGCTGGAAGAGATTGAGCGTAGGTTCAAATGAGGAAATGTAGGGGCTATGATTATGGCTATCGAACAAATGGATGAGTATATGCTGCCTGTAGGGGTCTACATTCTATTACCCCCTGAAACTGTATCACACGCCAAACGAGGGTGTGATGGAATGCAGACCCCTACAGCGTTTCATCTCTTGACAAATTTACTATAGGGCATGATTATGGCCCCTACAAATTCCGAATGCATCATCCTACAATCACAAACCGTATAGCTGGTTAGGGGATGAGCACGATCTTGCCGTGCGTATGGCGCTGTTCTAGCTCGTGGTAGGCGTCTTGCACATTGGCGAGGAGATAGGTGCGGGCAATCGGGATTTCCAGTTGTCCCTGATCGATACGCTGGGCAAGTTCGGCCAGGACTGAGGCACTCGCGGCTTCAGCATTGCCCTCGGCTTTAACGCCATACTTTTGGACAGCCTCAAAGTTGATGATTGTGTCGATACGTTCAGGCTTGACGCCAAGCTTGAGTGCGAGTTCAACATAGTCGGCACCGAATGTGTCAATAAAGGCGTCGAGGTGATTGTCAGAGGCCGCATGGATGCGATCCTCGATGCCTTCACCGTAGGCGACTGGAATGACATGGTGCTCGCGTAGCCACTGGTGATGAGACGGACTGGCGAGACCGATGACTTTTGCACCTACATGTACTGCCAGTTGCACCACGACCGAGCCAACGCCACCTGCGGCACCTGAGACCACGACGGTGTCGCCCTGTTTGAGCGAAACGGCGCGAATTGCGGCGTAGGCCGTTGTTCCGGCGACAAACAACGAGCCAGCAGCCTCCCAGGAGACGTTGAGCGGCTTCTGAGTCAGGTTGCTGGCCTCTACCACGACAAACTCTGCATGACTGGCACGATTGTTGGTGAAGCCAATCACCTCATCGCCTACAGCAAAGCCTTGTGCATCTTCGCCAATGGCGGCAACGATACCCGCAAGATCGCTACCCTGACCAGAGGGAAATGTGGCGGGCCACTGTTTAGCGAACACGCCCTTACGGATGGACGCCTCGCCTGGATTAGTACCTGCGGCTTTGACATTGACAAGGACCTGACCCGATCCTGGGATCGGTCGCTCGACATCTACGACCTGCAATACGTTGATGTCGCCATATTGATTAAATCTGACTGCTTTTGGCAATTTGTGACTCCTTATTTTTTGTTTGGTTTTGGGTGTTATGACCTGTGCGGGGTGTTATGAATAAGACCCGTACACAGGTAATATAACTGAAAAGCTTGTATATTGTAAGAAGGAACTAAAAAGTGATATAGTTACCATATGGAGACTAAGCAACAAACACAACCTGACATCTTTCAAGCAACTTGCCTATCACGGCAAGTGCTGAACTTGATCGCTGACCAGTGGACGCCACTGGTTATCTATGCGCTGGAAGAGGGCACGATGCGTTTTGGGCAATTGCTGAAGCGGATCGATGGTATCTCGAAGAAGATGCTGACACAGACGTTGCGAGCGATGGAGCGCAATGGTCTGATACAACGCGTCGTCTATCCTGTCGTGCCACCCGTTGTAGAGTATTCTCTTACGCCATTAGGTCAGACGCTGATAGAGCCGGTGCATGGCCTGAGAGTCTGGGCGTATGGGCATTTGCAGGAGGTCGCGGACGCCCAAACGATGTATGATGCACGTGATCATATGCAGATTCAAGAAGAAACAGCGTCTCTTGTTCAACGGCGATAGTAATCAGAGTGCCCGCAAGGGAAATGCTTCATAAGTTGAGTTAGGGCCTTTTGGTTTCCCCGAAGTCCATCTTTCTCAGGAGCTGTGTTGGGTAGGGACCGCATTCATCACGTCCTTCTGAAGAGGTGAGGGGCCACGACGGACGTGATGAATGCGGTCCCTACGAGAGATGTATGCACTCAAGGTCTATCGTGTAAACCAGAAAGCCCTGATTTTTCGCCGAAACCCTTGACAAATGCCAAGTGTTCTGATAGTATGTTTCTACAGTGAAGCGAGAAGTCTTCATATGTGCTTGTTTGTACCCGTAGCTCAGTGGATAGAGCGATAGATTGCGGATCTATAGGCCGTAGGTTCGATCCCTATCGGGTACGCTTTCAACTAGGTCGGAGTGGTAACTATACCATCCCGACCTTTTTGATTACGGTTCATTTCTTCCATGCAATCAGCGTTGAGGATGCAATAATGGCGGACACGACTCCTGTGTACATCGGCATAGACATCGGCGGCACAAACACGCGTATTGCTCTCTTTCCAGCACTGGACAATCCGCAGTGTAGCATTATCGCGCGCTTCCCAACGTTTTCCTCGTATGAAGAGCAGATGCGATATATCATTATTGCACTGCAAGGTGTGCCCTCTATCGCTGGCATCGGCGTTTCTATTGGCGCGCGTATCGCGAAGGATGGCCGTACGGTAGTCTTTGGGCCGAATGTGCCGGACTATATCGGCAAGCCATTCGCGCAGGACCTGCAAGACCGCTTTGGGTGTCCTGTACGTTTAGCGCACGATACAGTGTGCGGTCTGCTGGGCGAGAAGACATTCGGCAGTATTCAAGCCGACGAACAATGCGCGTACCTCACAGTCTCGACGGGAACGGGAGCGGCGATACATTTGCAAAAGGCGGGAATGAGACTGACTGTCTCGATTGAGATCGGGCATCAGTTGCTCGATGGGAATACGCGTCAGTGCCTGTGCGGTCAGATTGGATGCCTGGAAACATATACAGGCGGGCGGCAGCTTGAGCTACGCATGGGGAAGCCACTGCTAGAGGTGACGGATGCTGCTTTTTGGGAGACGTTCAGCGAGAAACTGGCATTGGGTCTTGTCAATCTCACTCAACTAACGAAGGTCGAGGTGGTTGCGGTAAGCGGGGGAATTGTGCTTGCACGTCCTTCTTTACTTGAACGCATACAGGCCCTTGTAAATGAAAGCCTGCCACATGCGACGCTTGAGCTACGTTGGGCACAGCTTGGCGAAAACGCACCGATTGTAGGTGCGGCAGTGTTGCTGAGAACGCCGGAAGAGACGATTCTGCACTAGAAACGATTTTGCAGACCGGCCAGCACAACGGTAACTAAGCCTTTGATCATTTGGCGTAGCTGAGTAGCAGACGAAGCGGATTCCTTGAAACCTTGTACGGCAGTTGTTAAGATGTGTGCGAGCTGCTCGGAAGAGAGCAGGGGTTCGGCTTGAATACTGACTATTGGCTCCAGGGCATCCGATACGATACGTTCAAAGTCTGCATAGGCTTGCAATGTAATTCCGGCAGCGAACTCATATCCACTTTCCAAAAGGTCCTTCGCATCTGGTGATGCTTGAATGATTTCAAATGGGCCAACACACCAAACCTCGAAGGCGACTATCAACTTCTCGGCAACAGTCTTTTGCTTGCTCAATTCCTCCTGTACTTTATGCAGTAATTCGTTGAATACCTGTCTGATGACCGCCTGAAAAACTTCTTCTTTTGATGAGAATAGCAGATATAGTGCGGGCCTGGATATCTGCGACGCATCTGCTAGATCGCCCATAGTAACGCGTTTAAAGCCGTATCTCAAGAAGACATTCTGGGCGGCAGTAAGAACCTTCTCTTCTTTGCTTTGCTTCATACACCAAATCCTGACATTTTTATTTCTATTTTATCATATTGACAATTAATGTTCTATCGTCTATTATTGACAATATGACAATAATTGTCAATATGATAAACACAAACAAGGAGAAAGATATGAACACACCTTTAAAAAAGGTTGTTATCGTTACTGGGGCATCATCCGGTATTGGTAAAGAGACCGTCCTGCGCTTTCTTAAAGAGGGCTACGAGGTCTATGCGGGTGCGCGCCGTCTTGATGCGATGCGTGACATCCAGCAGCAAGGAGCGTACGTCTATGCGCTGGATGTGACGAAAGGGGAGAGTATTGATGCGTTTGTCGCGAAAGTCGTCGAGCAGAGCGGACGCATTGATGTGCTCGTTAATAATGCGGGCTATGGTCTCTACGGCTCTGTTGAAGAGATGCCGCTCGCTATGGCACGGGATCAGATAGAGGTAAATGTCTTTGGGCTAGCGCACATGATTCAAGCAACGCTGCCCATTATGCGTAAGCAGGGTTCGGGCCGAATTATCAACATCTCCTCCATTGGCGGGAAAGTGTGGACGTTGCTGGGAGCATGGTATCACGCTTCCAAGTTTGCGGTAGAGGGTTTCTCCGATAGCCTGCGGAATGAAGTTCGTCCTTTTGGTATCGACGTGGTCGTCATCGAACCTGGTGCAATCAAAACTGAATGGTCAGGAATTGCAGCAGAGAATGTGAAGAAAATATCGGGCCACGGTCCTTATCATGCGCAGGCTGAGGCGACGGCGAATCTGTTCACAGGAGAAGGAGCGAACATGTCTGCATCCCCGAATGTGATTGCAAATGCAATCTGGCATGCAGCCGCAACGCGTCATCCGAAGGCACGCTATTCAGCACCGTTTGCTGCTGGAATCATTATTGGGCTGCGCCGGTTACTGAGTGATAGTCTATTCGATAGTCTGTGGGGCAGGATGACGGGAGTACCTGCAACAGCAAGTTCTCGTTAGTAGGAGTGCTATGCAGGTAGAATGTAACCTATTATATTCCACCTGCATAGTTTCCAGTACGGACTTTTGGACACATTTTCCATCTCATCGTTCCTTTACCCTCCCTGAAATCGCTTCTTTCCCGATATATAAGAGTGGAAACAGGAGACCCTTGTAGTCTCCTGACCCCTTAAGATTTTTAAGAGGCAGGGCAGGGCTTTACGTCCTTCCCTGCACTTTCGGGAGAGAGTGGAGCGTATGAGCACAGCAAATAAATATACAAGAGAGGCACGACAGGCGTTCGCGTATGCACGGGATGAGGCGATACGTCTGAAGCATAGATCGGTGGGGCCGGAACATTTGTTGCTGGGATTGCTGAAACTGAACGACACACTCATCGAGGGTTTATTTTTGTCACTCTCAGTGAGTACGATACGTGTCGCGCAGGCGATAGAATTTGTGCTTGGCAAGGGTACAAAGGGTCATGGCAGCGATCCCGCGCTCAGTTCTGCTGCGCGTCATGTGATTACACATGCGGAGGCAGAGGCGGCACGGGCGGCAAGCGAACACATCGGCGTTGAGCATCTCCTGCTCGGTATCTTTGGTGATGAACATGGTATCGCAGCAGGTGTACTGGGTAGCTTTAACATGTCGCTGGAGGCAACGCGTCAGCAGCTTGCGATGACGAGACCGATTGGACATGAGCAAATGCTGCACTCAAAGCACTATCAGGCGCGTTACGATGCTACTCCGACGCTGAATTCGGTGAGTCGCGACCTTACTGCGGCGGCTATTGCAGGTGTACTCGACCCTATGATTGGGCGCGAGGACGAGCTAGAGCGCACCATGCAAATCCTGTCACGTCGCACGAAGAACAACCCTGTCCTGCTTGGTCCGGCAGGTGTTGGCAAAACCGCGATTGCCGAGGGGCTAGCGCAACGCATACTCGACGGACAGGTACCAGACACGCTTGTCAACAAGCGTGTTGTCGCACTCGATGTCGCGATGCTGACGGTCGGCACGAAGTTTCGCGGCGACTATGAAGAGCGACTGAAGAAGATTATGCAGGAGATTCTCGAAGATAAGGGCATTCTTCTCGTCATTGACGAACTGCATACGCTTATGAGCAGTGGCGTGGCGGATGGCTCGATAGATGCGGCGAATTTGTTCAAGCCGATGCTGGCTCGCGGCGAGTTCCAGTGTATTGGTGCTACAACGTATGATGAGTACCGGAAAACGGTAGAGGGCGATCCTGCGTTAGAGCGACGTTTCCAGCCGGTGCAGGTGCGGGAGACAAACGCACGGGAGACGGCGGAAATTCTACGCGGCCTACGCTCGCGATACGAAGCGTTTCATCGTGTGACGATCAGCGACGAGGCGATAGTAGCAGCCGTGAGCATGTCAGCGCGTTACATTCAGAGTCGTTACCAACCGGACAAGTCCATTGACCTGATAGATGAGGCGGCGGCCCGCATTGGTATGGAGCGTACGGTTGTACCAGCAGATATTCGTCGTGTACGCGACGAAATTGTGGGCGTTCAACGCGACAAAGAGCACGAGGTTCGCCAGCATAATTTCGCGCTTGCCTCGTTGCATCGAGGACGCGAATTGCGTTTGCGCCAGGATTTGCGCACACTTGAGGCCACGTGGCTTAGCAAGCAGCAGAATTCGCTTCCTGTCGTAGGCGAGCAGCACATCGCGGAGGTTGTCGCGCGCTGGACCGGCATTCCTGTGGTCCAGATCGCGGCGGAAGAGGCCCAGCGCTTGCTTGTGCTGGAAGAGGAGTTGCATAAGCGCGTGATTGGACAGCACGAGGCGGTGCAAGCGGTCGCGAAGGCGGTGAGACGCTCGCGAACAAACCTGCGCGATAGCCATCGTCCTATCGGGTCATTTCTGTTCGTTGGTCCAACAGGAGTCGGCAAAACTGAGCTAGCCCGTGCGTTGGCTGAAGCCTTGTTTGGCGATGAGGACGCACTTATCAAGCTTGATATGTCCGAATTCATGGAGAACCATACTGTCTCACGTCTGATCGGTGCGCCTCCTGGATATATCGGTCATGATAGCGCGGGTCAATTAACCGAGGCTGTGCGTCGCCGTCCGTATAGTGTTATCTTGCTTGACGAAATCGAAAAGGCGCACCCAAAGATTTTTGATCTGCTCTTACAGATTCTCGATGATGGATGCCTGACAGATACGCACGGGCAACAGATCGATTTTCGCAACACAATTGTGATTTTAACGTCCAACGTAGGAACAGCATCTCTTAAAGTGAACGAGATAGCATTTACTACGCGGCGTCGAAGTAGAGAAGAGGCAGTTACTGTTGCTCATGAGCGTATGCGAGATATGGTTACACCAGCACTGAAAGCGATGTTTAAGCCGGAACTGCTCAACCGCATTGACGAGACCGTACTTTTCCATGCATTAGAGCAGGAACACCTCCACCAGATAGTGGATATTATGATCGAGCAAACGAGCGAACGGCTCATGGAACAAGCTATCACAATGGAGGTAAGCACCGAGGCGCGTGATCTGCTGGTCAGACGTGGCTACGACTCTCTATATGGCGCACGTCCATTGAGACGCACGGTGCAGCGTATGCTTGAGGACATGCTGGCGGAAGCAATTCTGGAAGGCACATGTGTACCGAATGATACAATTGTTGTCGATGTTGTCGATGAGCAACTGGGCTTTTCCAGGATAACGCCGGTGATAGTAGAGTTGGCGACAATGAATAGTACATCTGAGGCGGCATAACAGTTTTCTCAGAGCAATGAGACCGAAACCGGGGAGAACAAAAAAACAGGGGGGTTTT
>CAXTUE010000088.1:9326-11815 GCA_964247355.1 uncultured Ktedonobacteraceae bacterium
CCCCCCAAACCTCCCCCCCCCCCCACCACACAAAACCCGGGGGGTTTTTTGTGTCTCCGCCGTTCGGTCTCATTGCTCTTATTTCCCTGCTAACTGAGCTACAACGGGTGCGAATTCCTCCATTGAGCTATCTGGAATGACAAAGTATGACAGGCCATGTCGTTTGCGGAGCGTATAGAGCTTTTCTGTGATTTCCTCCACTGAGCCAATCAGGATTGAGGGCATGTCTAAAACATCTTCCTGAGTAGCAAGACCTTCCCACTGCCGTTCGTGCATTATTTGCTCTGCACGATATTGTCGATCCGGTGTGATATGTAAAGAAACGATTATGCTCAGTTCGATCTGCTCGAAGCGATTCCCGGCTGACTGGCGAATCCAGTCAATTTTTTGAGTGGTTGTGCTTGTGAGGCGCTCGGTAGGATTATCTGAAATGGTGCCATTGGAGAGTGCGATAGGCAGGATGCCGATGATATCGGCCTCTTGAGCAGCGATGGCGAGCATGCGTTTTCCACCTGCACCTATGAGGATTGGTGGATGTGGCTGTTGTAAAGGTTTTGGAAAACTTTCGAGATTCGTGATGGTATAGTGCTTACCGGCAAATGTGAAGGGTGTTTCGGTAAAAAGTCCTTTGAGCACGTGTAGAGCTTCCTGCATACGCTCGACACGTACTCCTGCAGCGTTGAATGGCAGCCCGATTTGTTCATATTCATCTTTGAGCCAACCTGCACCAATGCCAAGTTCAAAACGGCCACCCGACAGGGCATCGAGTGTCGCGGCTTCTTTGGCAAGCATTACTGGATGTCGATAATCGTTGGAGAACACGAGACTACCTACACGTAGTACGCTTGTCGCATCAGCGGCTGCCATTAATGCAGGTACTGGGGCAAGTTGATGGTTGAAGCCGCCATGAATAAAGTGATCGCGAATGAGCAGCGTTGAATATCCAAGTTGCTCAGTTCGCTGTGCGTTCCGAAGCCACGCTTCTCGCGTGAGAGAACTTTCGTCGATTACGCCAAAGCGGAAAGCCTTCTGCTTGTTTATCATAATTGCCTCTCTTTTCCTATCGTTTTGTCAAGGACCAGTGCAATCATAATAAGGCATCTGTAAAAGAGAGACTATCGGTTTCTTGCTTTGGAATTTTTTCATGTACTTATGGAGGTATGTCTGGTAGGCGAGAACACAGAGCATGAAATTTGCCGTATAATGAACCCGTACAGGGCGGTTCGGACGTGTAAAACGTGATACTACTAAAAGAGATGGAACACGTCTTGTACTCACTAGTAGCAACGAGAAAGGATTTTCATAATGGAACTTGGATTAGTTGGCCTGGGTCGCATGGGTGCGAATATGGCAAAACGCTTACTGAATAATGGACATACCGTAATTGGTAATGCGCGTCGCGATAGCACTGTGCAGGGTGCTTTGAAGGAGGGAGCCATTACAAGTGGCACAACCTCGCTTGAGGAAATGGTGAAGCAGCTCAAGCAGCCACGCGCAATCTGGTTGATGGTGCCAGCCGCCTCTGTCGATGCAACGCTTGAGGTGCTTATTCCACTGCTTGCACAGGATGATGTGATTATCGACGGTGGCAACTCTTACTACCATGACGATATCCGTCGTGCCAAGACGCTCAAAGAGTTTGGTATTCACTACCTTGATGTGGGCACCAGTGGTGGTGTTTGGGGTCTGGAGCGCGGTTATTGTCAAATGATTGGTGGTGAGGACGAGATCGTGAAGCGCCTCGATCCTATCTTTTCAACACTTGCTCCGGGCGTTGGTGCAGTTGAGCGCACACCTGGCCGTGAGAAGGTTCAGGGCAGCACGGCAGAGCAAGGCTATTTACACTGTGGACCACATGGCGCAGGGCATTTCGTGAAAATGGTACACAATGGTATCGAGTACGGTATCATGGCGGCCTATGCCGAGGGTCTCAACATTTTGCATTTCGCCAATGTTGGTAAAGATACACAAACGATTGACGCTGAAACTGCTCCAATCGCTAGCCCGGAGTATTATCAGTACGACATGAACCTTCCCGAAATTGCCGAATTATGGCGTCGTGGCAGCGTCATTGGCTCATGGCTACTCGATCTTACGGCAAGCGCGTTTCTACAAAGTCCTACTCTTGAGGGCTTCAAGGGTCGTGTTGCCGATTCTGGTGAAGGTCGCTGGACAATTGCTGCAGCTATCGACGAAGGCGTACCGGCTCACGTGTTGACTTCAGCACTCTACGAACGCTTTAGCTCACGCGGTCAGGCGGACTTTGCCAACAAGATTCTCTCCGCGATGCGTTTCCAATTCGGAGGACACGTCGAGACCGAAGAGACGCACAAGATCGATCAATCGCCGGCAACTGGTGCGGGCGCGATCTAGGCTCTTCGTATGGTGAAGATACACAAGGGACCAGGGCACCCTCTGCCTTCATCATTTCCCTTGCTTTTACCAGTAGGTTTTTGAGAGAGACATCAAATGCCTGTAGGGACCGCATT
>CAXTUE010000089.1:0-11768 GCA_964247355.1 uncultured Ktedonobacteraceae bacterium
CGCGCTCCTCGCCCGCCTGACCCATCTTGGCCTCAATCCGCGGGTTAAACCGCGGCCCTACTTTGCGGATGTTCAATTTTCACAGCTTCTTTACGCCGCCACAAACAACATCTCATCCAACTCAGAACCATCAATCGTCTCAACCTGAATCAAATGTTCAGAAATGGCAATCAAACGGTCCTTTTTCTCATTCAGAATGTTCAAAGCCGTCGTATAAGCCTGTTCAATCAAGCCGCTTACCTCGGCGTCGATCTGCGCCGCCGCCTGTGCGCTAATTGTGGACGAACCATCGGCCTCAGCTTTATATGCGACATTGCCAAGTGGACTCATGCCAAACTCGCACACCATGCGTCGTGCGATACCTGTGACGTACTCTATGTCCTGGCTCGCGCCCGTGGTGATGTCGCCAAAGATAATCTCTTCAGCCGCCCGTCCACCCATCGCACCCGCCAGCTTTGCCACGAGTTCGGAGCGGCGGAACAAATAACGGTCCTCCGCCGGTGCCTGCACCGTGATGCCAAGTGCCATGCCACGCGCAATCGCGGAAACCTTCTGCACCGGATCGGCACCGGGCATGCAACGCATCACAATCGCGTGTCCAACCTCATGATAGGCAATGATCGACTTCTCTGCCTCCGTAATCAAACGGCTCTTGCGCTCAGGCCCGGCCATAACGCGCAGAATAGACTCGTCAAGATGCGGCTGACAAATAGTGTTCTGTCCAGTACGAGCCGCTAGCAACGCTGCCTCATTCAGCACATTGGCGAGATCGGCACCGGAAAAACCTGCCGTCTGCCGCGCAAGGTCCTGCATCGTGATATTCTCAGCAAACGGCTTGTCTTTGGCGTGTACTTCAAGAATGGCCAAACGTCCGCGAATGTCCGGCTTATCGAGCATGACGCGCCGGTCAAAACGTCCAGGACGCAATAGTGCTTGATCGAGTACATCGGGTCGGTTGGTTGCTGCGATCACGACGATATTGCTCTGCTTATCAAAGCCGTCCATTTCGACCAGCAACTGGTTCAGCGTCTGTTCGCGCTCATCATTGCCATTGCCACCCGTGTTACTGCGCTGTCGTCCAACTGCGTCGATCTCGTCGATAAACAAAATACACGGGGCATGACTCTTCGCCTCTTTAAACAGGTCTCGCACACGCGCCGCCCCCACACCCACAAACATCTCGACAAACTCGGAACCATTGACGCTATAAAACGGCACACCAGCCTCGCCCGCAACTGCCCGCGAGATAAGCGTCTTGCCCGTACCAGGAGAGCCAACCAGCAGAACACCCTTCGGCGTACGGGCACCCATTGCGGTGAAGCGTTCGGGCGTCTTGAGAAACTCCACAATCTCTTGCAACTCCATCTTGGCCTCTTCGACACCCGCCACATCCTTGAATAGCACTGTTGGCTTCGACTCGTTAAAGCGTTTGGCCTTCGAGCGCGAGAACGATGTCGCTTGCCCGTTCATACCACCACGCCGAATAAAGAAATAGACACCACCAAAAAGTGCCGCAATCAGCAGCACATTCGCTACGCCTTGCGTCCATTGCAGGCGCTGACCATTGTCAATATTTACCGCGACTCCATCGCGCCGCAATATCTCCGTTATCGACTGATCCTGCTCCTTTAGAGCATGGTACTGTTGTCCCTGTAATCCCGTGGCGGTCACATCGTTATTATTATTAACCGTCACCGACTTAAGTTGATGACGATCCGCCATGTTAAGCAACTCGCTAATCGGCTTCTCTTGCACCGTTGTGCTGTTCAGCGAAAGGCTAAGCGTATGTGTTCCAGCCAGGACCAGCAGCAGTATACCAGCGAGCGCAAGCGTTACTGCTAAACCATAGCGCGCAACAGTCTCTCTCTTCAATGTCTTTCTTGACGAACTTTGCGGTTTAGATGATTCGCGGCTATCTTTTGGAAATATTTGCATGTAGTACCGTCAGACCCTTCTATGTGTTCCAACTTACGTTTCTCTTTACCTACCATGCGTCCATTCTCTCTCATCCACACATCCTTAAATTCTGCTGAGAAAAGATGTACAAAATTAGTATAACGCACGAATACAGCTTTATCAAGGTAAGAATACACTAAGAATGCTGAGAAAGATTAGAATTTAGGGTCAAGGTACTCTACGCTGCATGAGTAGAACAAAATTAATCCTTCTATGAGCCTTCTCCCAATAGAAGTGCTTGTATAACCAGTATCTCTATGTATATACTTAAACACACGTATACAATGTTGTTGAGTTATTGCTTTTTCAACAATCGTACTGCTTTTTTCAACCGTGTATTTGAAAGGATGTATTCAAGGAGGAATTTTCCATGAGCAGTTCCACCCTTCGCTCCTCAACCACACCAAATCGCTGGCTTATTGCAATTGCAGCATTCATTGTTCAACTCGCGCTAGGCTCGGTCTACGCCTGGAGCGTGTTTCTCAAACCAGTGACAGCACTCTTTAATAGCACAACAGCAGAACACACAACAAAAGCTCAACAAGGTCCAGTAAATCTTACCTTCTCTGTTATGTTGCTCGCATTAGGTATCACTGCTGCCTTTGGCGGCTACTTTCAGACTCGCTATGGTCCTAGAGCGGTTGCAACTGTGGGCGGCATTCTTTACGGCATTGGGGTTATGCTTGCGGGTCTCACCGCTTCTGCTCACAGCGTCCTTTTACTATATCTCACTTATGGTATCCTCGGTGGCATTGGCGTTGGCCTTGCCTATATCGTCCCCCTAGCCATGCTCATTCGCTGGTTTCCCGATAGACGTGGCTTCATCACTGGCCTGGCAGTCTCCGGTTTTGGATTGGGGGCACTCCTCATCGCACAAACTGTTCCAGCATTGCTCGCGCCAACGTCTCTTGGTGTCGGCTCTACCTTCCTCTACCTTGGCGTAATCTATCTTCTGGTTGTTGTGATCGCATCACAGCTTTTCCGTAGAGCACCAGAAAACTATGCGCCCGATGGTTGGACACCTTCAACCGCGAATGCTGCAACACGCACAACGCACGACTACAACTTGTCCGAGGCTTTGCGCGATCCTAAATGGTACGTGCTGTGGCTCATTCTAGCGTTAAACTCCACTGCCGGTGCTGCCGTCATTTCGGTTGCCTCGCCATTAGCCCAGAAATTCACCGGCGTTGGGAGCGTTACGGCGGCACTCATTGTAAGTGTCATTTCAATCTTTAACGGTGCTGGTCGCCTCTTCTGGGCCTGGCTATCCGACGCCATAAGTCGCCCCTTCACCTTCCTTGCGATTTTCTTAGTCCAGATCGTGGCCTTCCTCGCGCTCGCACAAATCGGACTCGGTGGTTTCGGTCTGCTACTTATACCAGCCGCACTGATTGGTTTATGCTATGGCGGCGGCTTTGGCACCATGCCCGCGTTCGCCGCCGACATCTTTGGCCCTAAAAACTCTGGCATCATCTACGGTGCAATGCTCACTGCATGGAGTGCTGGCGGCATAGTCGGCCCCATACTCATCTCAAGCCTTGAGTATCACACCGCCCTCTACATCATCGTCGGCATCCTGGTCGTCAGTTGTGCCTTGCCGCTCATCGCCCGTTCCCTCGCGCGTCGCCAACCTGCCAGCGTAGTAGAGGTTTCGGCAGGTGGTGGTAAATAACCTTTTGAACAAAATACATAGGATATGAACAACTTGTAAAGCAACCACGCACTGGGCCAGCCTTGACCGCTTCGCCCAAACCTTTCCACAGACGCAAGTGCAGCGCGGAGTACGCTGGGTAGACGAAGGCTCAATCATTACTTCAGCCGGAGTATCAGCAGGTATTGACATGGGCCTTCATATCGTCGAACGTCTTCTCGGCAGAAAACAAGCTGAAGATACCGCCAAACAAATGGAATATGTCTGGCAAGAGAACAGCCGTTAATCAAAACGTATACAGGACAACACATGCATAAAAGTGCAATGCACTTTTATGCATGTGTTGTCCTGTGTATATTAAAAAATCATTAGCGAAAACCCATTTTTCAATGTGAGCAACGTATCTTTTCTCAGTGCACGCCACCCCGATTTACTGATCTGCGCGCGTCTCTGGATTTGGAGTAGTTGCGCATCGGTAAAATGTTCCGAAGCCACAAGCACGGCCCGTCTCAGCTCCGGTCGGAGATTGTTAATCCGAATCTCAATGTCCGCTAAGCGATGACGGTTGTAATGCAAGCCCTGGATAGCTTTACGCGCAAGGTCGGCCCATTCTTTGGCCAGAGGCTCTAATGTTGCGCGCTTTTCAATAATGTAAGCAGACAATTCTTCAAAGTTGGCAGCCGAAGCAAAGCTAGTCATACTCTGTATTTCCCCTCATACCATTATTGGCGTCTTTCTCACTATTTCAAATCCATATAAAATGTGTCAATTATCCGTTTTTCCCTGATAGAACAGACGCCCATGTCCACTAAAACGAAAACCTTAATAAAGGCTACATAGTATATTACGGTGATATAAAATTATTGGATTACCCGCGCTCAAATTTTGCTATCACGACCCCGTGCGGGTCTGCGTTCCATCATACCCATCCTCTTCCCAAACAATGCCCGAACAAGATAGAACTATGTAGACCCCTACAACCGTTTCCCCCCTCCTTTCGTAGATACATTAAGCTAAAAAAATAGCATGCATATCCAGAGAGAAGGACGGACGGGCATTATGGAGGAGCCACAGAATAACGCTACCACCACTCAACTTCCGCAAGCGAATAGAGGAACGACAACACCCTTGACCAACGGCACAACCAACACCATTAGCAATACAGTTCCACAAAAAGAACCAGTACAGGAACCGCAGACAGTCAACGACCTGCAACTAACGGTCGTCGAAGGCTTTCAGGTTGCGCGCGGCGTCGCACGTATTGATCCCTCCGACATCGCGCGCCTCGGTGCTCAACCCGGCGATGTTGTCTTAGTCACAGGCGGACGCACGACGGCGGCAAAGCTTGTACCAAGCAGCCCTAATGAGCGTGGGCGTCAGTCGATTCAGATGGATAGTCAGGTCCGTCAAAATAGCGCATCGGGTCTCAGTGAACGCGTCACGGTACGTAAGGCAAAGATACGTAACGCCGAAAAGGTCACATTGCTGCCATTAAGCGCAGGAGCACCTATTCAAGAAAGCGACCTGCAATATATCGCGCGCTATCTTGTTGGGCTGCCCGTCGTTATCGGCGACCTATTACGCGTCGGCACACCCGCCCCCGGTTCCGCGCCACGCGAATTTCTGATCATCGGTACCACACCCTCGACACCTGCCTACACACTTCAACAGCGCAACACGGGCGAACTACCACTACCACCCGCTCAACCCGTTACGGATGTCGAAGCCGTCATCGTGCAACCCGGCACTATTGTGCGCGCACAGGCTCGTGGTGCCAGCAACAACACGCCTGGACGTGTTGGCTACGAGGATATCGGTGGCCTCGGCAAAGAACTACAACGCATTCGTGAGATGATCGAGCTACCCTTGAAGTATCCAGCAGTCTTTGACCGTCTTGGCGTCGAGCCGCCTAAAGGCGTCTTACTCTATGGCCCTCCGGGAACGGGTAAAACGCTTATCGCGCGCGTCGTAGCCGCCGAAACCAATGCATCCTTTTTTGTCATCAATGGCCCGGAAATTATCAATAAATTCTATGGCGAGAGCGAATCGCGCCTACGTAGCGTCTTCCAGGAGGCGCAGCGTAAGGCACCCAGCATCATCTTTATCGACGAACTAGATGCTTTAGCACCAAAACGTGCCGAGACCGGTGGTGAGGTCGAGCGACGTATCGTGGGGCAACTGCTTGCCCTGATGGATGGTATGGCCTCACGTGGACAGGTTGTGCTCATTGGAGCTACAAACCAGCCCAACGCACTCGATCCCGCCGTACGTCGTCCAGGCCGCTTCGACCGCGAAATATCGCTGCGTGTACCCGATGTACGCGGGCGCACTGAAATATTACGCATTCACAGCAAAGACGCAGCACTCGCCAGTGATATCGACTTCGCCCGTCTCGCACAGCTCACACCCGGCTTTGTCGGGGCCGACCTCGAAGCACTCTGCCGCGAGGCCGCCATGATTGCCCTGCGTCGCGTATTACCACACATTGACTATCAGAAAGGCTATATTCCTTACGAGACGCTGGTCAATCTCAATATCACGATGGGCGACTTCCAAGCCGCGTTGCGCGAGGTTGAGCCATCGACTACCCGTGAGGTCTATGTCGAGGTCAGCGAAACATCCTGGGATGATATCGGCGGCTTGCAGGATATTAAAGACACGCTCACCGAGGGCGTCGAGTGGCCTCTGCGCTATCCAGAGGTGTACGCCAACGCTAAGGTCGAGGCTCCGCGCGGCGTTCTGCTCGCTGGCCCTCCAGGATCAGGCAAAACTCTGCTTGCCCGTGCCTTAGCACATCAATGCGAGGCTAGCTTCATCTCGATCAAGGGACCCGAACTGCTCTCCAAGTTTGTCGGCGAATCCGAAAAAGGTGTGCGCGAAATATTCCGCCGCGCAAAACAGGCCGCACCATGTATCGTCTTCTTCGACGAAATCGACTCACTGGCCCCACGTCGCGGCAGTGGTAATGACGGTAATGTTGGAGATCGCGTTATCGCACAACTATTGACTGAGATGGATGGCATCGAGGGACGCGAAGGCGTGATCGTGGTCGCGGCAACCAATCGGCCCGACATGATTGATCCTGCCCTACTTCGTCCGGGACGTTTCGACTTGATTGTCGAGCTACACTATCCCAACGAGGCCGAACGGCAAGCCATCTTTAACGTACACTTACATGATCGACCACTCGCGCCCGAAATCACTGTTGAGGAACTGGCGCGCCTGACCGATGGCCGCAGTGGTGCGGATATTGAAGCGATCTGTCGCCGCGCCGCCCTGCTTGCACTTCGCGACTGGATCAGCCCTAAACTCGCCCTCGGACGCGTCTCCATAACGGAAGCTACCGATAATGACATGCAACAGGAGGACACAGTTCAGGAACCAGCCACGCCGTCGACCATGCAGGGACCACCAATTCCCTCTACGCGTTTCTTCATCCGGCCAGAGCACTTCGCCCGTGCCATCGACGAGCAACGCGAACGCTACTCTGTGCAAGACGAGGCAGAGGAACGACGCGAACGCCAGGAACGAGGCCGTCAACGCCTCATCGAAATGGCCGCCGACCAGCAAAGCGGTGAAAAACCTCCTCTGCGCGGCTTCCGCCTCTGGCTCGCAAGACTCTTTAGGCTGGTTGATTAAAGACACCATACTGATGTGACAATAGAAACACCTGCATAACATCTTTACATGTTATGCAGGTGTTTCTATTGTTACATTTGTACAACAAAATTCACACTTGTATGTACATATAACCATTTGGTGCTACAAACACTTACAATTTGCGGGGACTTATGGTATACTTGTAATTGGTGAGCGTAGAAAAAATGCGAAGGGAGAACCTTATGCCGCCACTATTCGATAACTCTTCTCCCGTCACTCGTAGGCAGATCACCGAGGCATACCTGAAGGCTTTAAGGTTGATTGACGAGAGGGTTGCCCCCCTGCTGGGTAAAGCAACAACCCGTGTCCTGGTACAGGGTGCTGCGAAACGTGTCATGGACGACCATCCTTTTCTCTACTTCTTTGTTACCATGCCTTATACCGAAATCGATCCTTCCATCATTCATGAACAACTTTCCGGCACTACTCCACAAGAACTATCAGCAGGCTTAGATGCCCTCTTAGATGCATGCTTTGCCGGTCTCACCGAATTAACTGGCAATATCATAACGTCTCCACTTCACCACGAAATCTCTCGTCACCTACAGCAAACACAACAAAACGTAAACCAAACACAACAAATTCCACCTCCGTAGGGGTCTTATTGATAACACTCAGAACGCTGGACAAGCAAATATCGGTAATGTGGTAATGTCGGTAATATGGTAATATATGGAGAGCATGTGCAGTCACAGCATTTAGGGACACGAGGCAGGTACGTACCAGAACGCACCTATGTCATCGAAGAGCAGCAGACAACAGTAGAAACTATGGATGGTATAGAACGCCGACTTCCAACAATCAGTTCAGAACTGGAATTTCTCAACACAATCGGGAAACGCTTCGTCGCGGCACTCGACCGCTTCGATGTTCACCGCGCCATCATGACGACTCTGCAAGATATGTACAGCTTCTCCGCCTGTTGTATCTTGCTCAAAGACAATCCACACCAACTATTCATTATTCCATGTCACCCCCTCAGCGCTCAATGTATTGAAGAGATGATTCAACGCGTCACCAGTGCCGCCAGTGTGCTTGACTTTCCTTCCATTGATGTGGAGCAACTAGCACAAACCGCCTACTTCGATGCACCCGATGAGGTCGCCCATTTTCGCACTCAAGAGGCAATCGAAGGCACCGAACTGCTCTCCTGTCTCACCATTCCCCTGACCATCGAGAACCGTATTATCGGCATCTTGAGTTTATTCGACGAACTGGTCGGCACATTCGATAGCAATTCGCTCAAGCTCACAACAATGATCGCCGACTACGCCGCCTTTGCATTAGAGAACGTCCAGCTACGTGAACGCGAACATGCACTGTGGAGACAGGCCGAGCATGAGCGGCAACGTCTCGAACTGATTATTAGAAGTATGGCCGAAGGTCTCCTGATTACGGACAAACAAGGTGCCATCATCTCAATGAACCAATCCGCACAGCACCTGCTCTCTCAGGTTGTCGAAGACCTACCGTTAAATATTCCACTACAGCAACTCGCACAAACGCAACAGAAGCCGTGGCTCTCTACGCTCGCTATGTATGTCGACGACGCCTTGCGTGTCAAAAACAGTATAAGCCAGGAGATAGTCCCGGGCGATAGTAGCGAACAAGTACCCCTAACATTAGGTATCAGTGCCGCCCCACTCGATGACAGCATCAGTGGTACAACGCATCTAACAGGTGTTGTTCTTGTGCTCAATGATATCACGGCCAGCAAACAAGTCGAGCGTCTCAAAGACGAATTCGTCTCTGTAGTCTCACACGAACTGCGCACACCGCTCACCAATATCAAAGGCTACACACAGCATCTCGTGCGCCGTCTTGAGCGACGCATCCGCAAAACTCAGGATATGCTGTCTCCGCAAGATATACTAGCCCTCGACCTACCCGAAAGCATCGACCTGCGTAGTGTGCTCATCGTGCAAAGCCAGACCGACCGCCTGGAACGCCTCGTCAATGATCTGCTGGACCGTTCCCGTGTCCAATGGGGACAACTCACGCTGACCTACAAAGAATTCTTCCTCGCTGACTTGCTAACAGAGTGTGTCGGCTCAGTACAGGCAAGTGCCGAACAACATACGCTTTCTCTCGATATCCAGGTACCCAATACTCGTATCATCGCGGACGAAGGCCGCATCTGTCAGGTTGTCGGCAACTTGCTCGACAACGCCGTAAAATATTCTCCACAGGGCGGACAGGTGACAGTGCGCCTACAAGACCAGGACGGTATGTACCTCATTAGCGTGATTGATCAAGGTATTGGTGTCAATCCAGATCACTACGAGCACATTTTCGAGCGCTTCTACCGAGTCAGCAACGCCACCACGCGCCAATATTCTGGTGTCGGCCTCGGCCTCTACGTCGCCAAAGCCATCGTCACCAAACATGGCGGCCACATCTGGCTCTCTGAAAACAAAGGCATCGGCGGTACCATCTTCTACGTCACCTTGCCCCACGCACCTACATCATAATTCCCTCCGCAGAGACCGATTATGAGTTTGAACACAATATACCGGATACGAAACGCATGTGAGGGCCATAATTATGCGTTTTCATGAAATACTCTGGATACGGTAAGGACTGCATTTATCACGTCCATCTCTGGCCTCTCACTCCGGCACACGGACATGATAATGTAGTTCCTACATGTAGCTCTTTCTTGAAACAGCAGCATCAGATATGTACAGTTTTAAAGGGCGATAGTGAACGAGATGACGGAACGCATGCTTACACTTTTTGGAAAGCCAGCAAAGACGTTGGATGTATCTCCGTTACTTGCTGTCACACAAGACTGTGTACGAGTGAAAGAATTATTGTATTGTGGGGGAATTGCATAACAATAGATGTGCGGCTTATAATAGAGAGAGTAGGGTAGACGTTTCGCTGTTATGGAGCGTCGGAGCGTGAGGAGTTTCACATATGCGAGATATTGTTGCGTCTATACACATCTTTAATCCAGTTGGTCTGGTTATTCTATTGGTCCTCTGGATCGTGCTTTTTAGATGTGCGCATATATTGTTGCCGCTCTTGCGCCATGAGCCGCTGATTGGTTGGGCGGTTGGACCATTGGGTGTGTCGGTAATGTCGTTGCGCGAACCCTCGCTTCTGTATATCTGGCTCGATGTGTTGTTTCCCGCGTGTGTTTCTGGTGGAGTGCTCTATCTTGGACTCTTCACGAAACTTGCTCCTCTCTCGCTTCCACATCCTCCTCTTGTGCAAATACTCACTATTGTGTGTGGTGTGCTACTGACAAGCACACTTGATGTTGTGAATGCGTTGCGCGATGTGCGCCATCCACTCTGGGGGGAGGCCCGCATTCTTCGTACGATTCTGTTGTTGCGTATAACCTGGACAAAAGTGCATTTTACGCCGTTTGGACATACGTATCTGAACGATCATTTTGGGTTTAGTCCAACAGATTTGTTGCAGGTGATGTAGGAACAGATAATGGTTATCCACAGTGTTTTGTCAAAGAAGATCATCACATCCCGTCCCCCACCTTAAAAATACACCGTACATCCTCGCTGTTCAAGCCGCAGAAGCCACTCCGGTATTGTCGCCAATGTGTTCCAACGTACATCAATCTTTTCAAGTTTCGGAAGGTCCTTAATACTCTCTGGCAAAGCAACCAACCTGTTCCCCCTCAAATCAAGGTGCGTCAGACGCGGCATATGTCCAAGCGAATCCGGTAGAGCTACTAAACGATTGTTCCTTAGATCAAGACGCGTCAAGTTTGTCATCTCCCCCACCGTCTCCGGTAAGGCAGTTAACATATTGTTCATCAAAGAGAGTTCTTTAAGCTGCGTCAGTTTCCACATCGAGACTGGCAAAGCAACCAACTTATTGCCCATCAAATACAATTCTTGCAGTTTGCTCAAGTTACCAATTGCCTCCGGTAAACCCGCCAGTTCATTATTATACAGCCTTAATTCCCTCAACTCTGCTAATTCTCCAATACGTTCAGGGAGAGAAGTCAAATGATTATCAGTCACATTGAGATAGCGCAGATTAACAAGTTGCGTCAGCGTATCGGGAAGCACAGTCAAAGCATTGTTGCTGATATACAGGAAATATGTAAGCTTGCTCAACATACCAAGCGACTCCGGTAAAGTCTTCAACCTGTTATGGCCTATATCAAGTGTATGCAAATCCACAAGGTTGCCAATCTGCTCAGATAGCGATGTTAGCTGATTTTCAGAAACATTTAGCATACGCAAGTTTTTTAATTGCCACAGTGACTCAGGAAGCGATAGTAACTCACAGCAACGCAATGATAAAGCAACAACGCTATCATTCTCGATAGAGAAACTGATGCGCCTATTATGCACATGCTTTCCAACAAGAGGAATACACTCACTCACAGCAAGTAATTCTTTCTTACGTAGACGTTCCTCTATGTCTTCCAATATATCAACTTCAGACACTGAAAGCGCAACGCCGTTATATAATCTCCTGTCAATCTCTTGCGACATATTCCCTCCAAATAAAGCTTACCGAAAGA
>CAXTUE010000090.1:0-11694 GCA_964247355.1 uncultured Ktedonobacteraceae bacterium
TCCGCTCCCAACCTTACCCCTATCCCCCGTAGGCTCCTAATTCATCACGTCCATGTGTCACCACGTCCACCCTATATTATCGCACCCACCAATCAAATCTCTTTACTTGAAACTGTACCAGAACTTACTTTCCCAACAAGAATGCTAACAAGCTGCTTGCAGCAGGGTTTGCTGCATTGATAATGAGCTGGGCGGCAACCGTTAGAATAACTAATGCTGCGGCCGCGAACGTGATTGAGGTCGCGAGGCTGATTGGCGTTGTCAGGCGGTCTTGCTTAAGCGGCGCATCGAAGTACATCGTCTTGATGATACGCCCGTAGTAGACCAGCGAGACGATGCTATTGAGCAGGGCAATGATGACCAGCCAGTTCAGGCCGAGACCCCACGCGGTACTGAAGATAATAACCTTACTCCAGAAGCCCGCCAACGGGGGAATACCTGCAAGCGAGGCGAGACAGGCCGCCGTTCCTGCTGCCAGTAGCGGCGCACGTTTCGCCAGACCCCTGAAATCCTCAATCCTGTCGCCACCTGTCAAATCGCCGAGGGCAATGATGCCAGAGAAGGCTCCGAGGTTTGTCACCACGTAGATCAGGATAAAGAACAATACAGCCGCATTACCATCAGACTTACCACTCGCAAAGCTGGCGACGAAACCTACGATAATGTAGCCTGCCTGCGCGATACTCGAATAGGCCATCATGCGCTTCACATTGGTCTGGACCGCCGCCACAAAGTTACCCAGCGTCATCGTCAAGACGGCGACAATCGCAATCACCAGCACCAACGATGCGAGGTTAGCACCTCCAAGACCGCCATAGATAAAGACACGAATGAGGGCCGCGAAACCCGCTGCTTTAGAACCTACGGAGAAAAACGCCGTTGCCGGTGTTGGTGAACCCTCGTAGATGTCAGGTGCCCACATGTGGAACGGCACGGCGGAAATTTTGAAACCAAAACCCGCCAATATCAGTACGCCCGCGACAAGCTCCATCAAATTGTTTTGCATCGAGATGATAACATTGCCAGAGTGAATGCCGCTCTTGATCAGTGTCGCGATACCCACCAGATCGGTTGTACCCGTCAAGCCAAACAGGAGCGCGAACCCGTACAATAGAATTGCAGAAGACATCGCACCAAGCAGAACGTACTTGACTGCAGCCTCCGCCGACCGCTCGTCCGCGCGAATCAGACCCGCCATCACATAAAGAGGAATGCTGGTCAATTCGAGCGAGATATAGATGGTGATTAGCTCAGTCGTGCTTGCCATCAGCATCATACCTACCACGGAGAAGAGCAGCAATGTATAGAACTCGCCATCAGACTTCACGTACTTCTTGACATACTCGTATGAAGCAAGAATCATTACAAACGCGATCAGTAAGAAAATAATCTTAAAGAAGACCGCGTAGGAATCTACCGAGAGCATGTTAGAGAATGCGCGATTGGGTTGCGAGAAATTCAGAATAAAAATTTGTGAAATCGTCAATGCAATGGGCACAATTAAGCCAATCATTGCGGTCGCAACCACATAGATGCGCCTTTTTGTGAACAGGTCTACCGTCATCACCACTAGAGCGAGCACAGTAAGCGACGCCTCCGGTGAGAGCAAGTAGAGATCAGACAACTTGAGCATATTGTACTCCCTGAAAGGCTTATTCAGAAACTAACGGACGTGCATAGTAGAGTAATCCCCTTGTGAGCGTCCATCACCGAATAAGTCAAAGTAGTATCTCTACTTTACAAAAGCCGAGGCCGCTTGCATAAGCTGGCTCAGACTTGGCGTAATCACGTTAATAAGGGCCGTCGGGTAGATACCAACAAACACGATGAGTCCCGCCAACGCGAAGAGCGGTATCAGTTCGCGCGGAGTTGCATCGGGCAACCAGTCCCATTTCTTGTTAAACGGTCCGTAGAAGACACGTCGAATCATCCATAAGAGATAGCTGGCCGTCAAAATCATCGTGAAGACCGAGATAATGGTAATCGCGGTCCAAACCTGGAAGCTACCCGTAAACACCATGTACTCCGCTACAAAACCCGCCAATCCAGGCAGACCAAGCGAGGCAAGCGCGGCAAAGGTGAACAGTGTCGCCAGCATAGGCATACGTTTGGCGACACCGCCGAAGATAGCGATTTCACGCGTATGCGCCTTGTCGTAAATCACACCGACACAGAAGAACAGCAGACCAGTGATGATGCCATGACTAAACATCTGCACCGTCGCACCAGTGAGGGCCGCCATTCTAAAGGCCGCATCGCCCGTACCTGTCGCAGCAGCCACACCTAGCAGAATAATTCCCATATGGCTCACGCTGGAGTAGGCGATCAGTTTCTTCATGTCGGTCTGCACTAGACAGATACCAGCACCATAGATGATGTTAATAACCGCCAGCACAGCCAGCACACCCGAAAACTCATGTACGCCCTGCGGAAACAGAATCAGGCAGAACCGAATTAGACCGTAGGCACCCATCTTGAGCAATACACCCGCCAGGATCACGCTGACCTCTGTCGGTGCATCCGTGTGTGCATCAGGCAACCACGTATGAAGCGGGAACATGGGTATCTTAACCGCGAAGGCCATGAAGACTAGCAGGAACGCGACAAGCTGTAAACTGGCCGAGACGCCAATGAGCGGTATCTGCACATTGCCAACCAGTAAATGCGATGATAGCAGGTCTAGGCGCGCCGTCGTACCACCAGACTGGACGTAGACCAGGATAAAGCCGGCCAGCATGAAGACGCTACCAAAGAACGTGTACAGCAGGAACTTCCATGCCGAGTAGATACGTCCAGGCACACCATGCTTGATGGCGTTGTTGCCCCAGATACCGATGAGTAGGAACATGGGAGCCAGTTCCACTTCCCAGGACAGGAAGAACAGGAACAGGTCGAGCGAGACAAAGACACCCATGACGCCCGTTTCGAGCAGCAGAATGAGCGCGAGGTATTCTTTGACGCGCTCCTTCTCCCAGCCACCAATTACGGCAAGCATCGTGATAAGCGCATTCAAGACAACCATCGGGAGGCTCAAGCCGTCAATACCCACAAAGTAGTCGATGTTGAAATGGAAGGCCCCAGCATTAAAGTTAATCCACGGAATGTTGATAGAATCCGGCAGGTGCTTTATATCACCAAAGGCACTGAAGCCGCCACTTGCCAGGATACGAAAGAATATAGCTATTGAGAGCACAAATACCAGCGCAGAAAACGCCAGCGCGACCCAGCGCGCAATTCTCGTTGGCGTCGCATAGACTCCTACCGCCCCAATTACAGGCAGCAGGAGAATCCAGGTTATATCACTTGCGAATATGTTCATCCTGTTTTCCTTTATCCTTACTACCTCGTGAAGGCTACAATCAGCACAACGGCCAGCAGTATCGCGACTCCACCAAAGAATGTCACCATGTAGGACTGCACTCTGCCACTTTCAGTGTAGCGAATATCGCGCCCAAGCGTTGTCACAAGCCGTGCCACCCCATTGACAATGCCATCAACAACATAGGTGTCGAACGCTTGCTCAACATGCGACAGACCTAGCACACCATACTTGATGATCCAGCCATACAAGTCGTCAACATAGTAGCGATTGTAGAGAATGCGGTGAATAGTTTTCAGTGCCGCGTTATTCTCCACAAGATTGTGCAGACGTTCAGGATTCAGGCGCGCGTACATAAAGTATGCAGTCACAAGACCAGCCAACGATACGACAATACCTAACCATGTTAGCGGATCAACAAGCAACTCGCCAAATCGCAGTGGCTCAGCATGTGCGGAGACGTAGGGGAAGAAACCGAACCAGTAGCCCGCAACCACCGCAGGAATAGCCAACAGGATCAACGGAATGGTCATTGAGAGTGGTGACTCATGCGGCTCACCAACGCCCCGATAGGTGCCCCCCCACATGCCGCCATACTTGCCATCAGGTCCACCAAAGGCCAGGATAAAGGCACGTAGCATGTAGAACGCCGTCAAGCCAGACGTACCAAGCGTGATGATAAACAAAGCCCATTGCCCACGTTGTGCCGTCAGACCAATAATCGTCTCTTTACTGATGAAGCCTGCAAGAAACGGGAAACCGGAGATTGACAGTGTAGCAATCAACCATGTGATTGCCGTAATAGGCATCTTTGGTCCAAGTCCACCCATCAGGCGCATATCCTGCACCTCTTTGTGCGTGGCATGATGCAATGAATGCAAGACGCTACCAGCACCCAGGAAGAGCAGAGCTTTGAAGAAGGCGTGTGTGAAGAGATGGAACATACCAGGACCCGTACCATACACTTCAGGTGTGCCGAGACCGGAGATACCGAGGCCGACAAACATATAGCCAAGCTGACTGATGGTCGAGAAGGCCAGCACACGTTTGAAGTCAGACTGCACGAGCGCGATGGTTGCGGCAAATAGTGCAGTGATACCGCCAACCCACGCGACGGTGAGCAGTGCGACAGGACCGCCAGCTACAAAGAGTGGGAAGACACGCGCCACCATGTAAACACCGGCAGCAACCATTGTAGCGGCATGAATCAGTGCGCTAACAGGTGTTGGACCTTCCATAGCGGATGGCAACCACACATGGAGCGGCACCTGCGCTGATTTACCAATAGCACCGCAGAAGACCAGGATCATCGCCGTCGCCAGCAAGCCCTGACTCATGACCTGCGGTGCTTTCTGGAAGAGGGTAGAGAAGGTGAAGGTACCAGTGTTGGCGAAGAGAATCATGATACCGATAATAAAGCCAACGTCACCAATACGGTTCGTGACAAACGCTTGCATTGCCGCGTTCGATGGCGAGGGTCGCTGCTCTTCCGGTTTCGCCTTCTTGTTAATCCAGAAGCCAATCAGCAGGTAAGAGCTTAATCCGACCAGTTCCCAACCGATGAAGATAACCAGGAAGTTTTCAGCAAACACGATTACAAGCATCGAGAAGGTGAAGAGCGCGAGATAGGCATAGAAGCGCGCATAACCCGCCGAGTCTTCCATGTATCCCTGCGAGTAGTAGTGGACCAGCAACGAGACCGTTGTTACCACCACCATCATCGCGATAGCCAGCGTGTCGAGGTGGAAGGCAATCGTATAGTTGCCAGTGTTCCCTGGTTGTGTAAACCAGTTGTAAGCAAACACCTGGACACCACCACTTGCCTGAAATGCCGTATCGCCCAGCGAGACGAAAAGCAAGGCCCAGGAGTAAATAGCAGCAAGGAGCATAATGCCGATACCAATGTAGCCGCTGACGACCGCGCCGGTCGAGAGATGCGCAACCTTGGGGTCCTCATCGTCATCCTCACCTGAGTCGTCGAGGTGCGCGTGGTGCGCCCCGGCTGCCTGATCTTCGGCATGAGCAACAGAGTCTTTTGATCCTCGATCTGTCGCTGCGCTTGTCGTACCTGGAACCGTTGCATAAGCAAGTTCCGCGCCTGCATGTGCCTCTTGTTCGCTCCCCTGCTCATCGTGAGAGCCGTGTTCGTCGTGTGTAACGATACGCACTTTCTTTGGACGGCTCTGCATGTCCAAAACACGGGTTCCAAACACGATAACAGCAAAGGACAGGAGTGGCGCGAATAAGACCAACCATGAATATGAATACATAGCGTTCACCACTTCATCATATCAATTTCGCTGACATCCACAGTATCACGTTTGCGGTAAATCGAGATAACCATCGCGAGGGCGACCGCAGCTTCAGCCGCCGCTACAGTGATAATGAAGATAGCGAAGATTTGTCCAGTCAAGAGGCTTGAAAAGTCTATTCCATTGGCCTTGACATGGTTAAAAAAAGAAAAACCAACCAGAGTAATATTGACCGCATTCAGCATAATCTCGATACCCATAAGTACCGCAATCGCATTACGCTTCGCAATCGCCCCATAGAGTCCAATACAAAAGAGAATGGCACCAAGTACTAAGAAATGATTTAGTGTGAGTCCCATAGTGTTTTAGTCCTCCCTACCGATGACAATCGCACCGATGATGGCGACGAGCAAGACAAGCGACGCAACCTCAAAGGGGAGTACATAGCTGTATCCGACCGGACTATAGAGGAGTTGCCCAATACGAACGACATTGTTCACATTGCCAGGCAAGGCAGCCGCGGCTCCCGCATCGCTTACGGAACGCGCACTGTTCATCTCCGCGTAAATGATGCCCGCACCAACCAGAATACTCACAAGCGCACCTAGCCACCACTGTCTACTTACAGGATTGGTAGCTCGTGTGCCAGTGACGCGCGTTAACATGATTGCGAACAGGATGAGAATGGTGATTGCCCCAACATAAATGAGGATTTGCACAATAGCGATGAATTCGGCATTGAGCAACACATAGATACCAGCAGCCATCGCAAATACGATCACCAGCGACAACGCGCTGTGTACGATATTGCGAAGACCCACCACCGCCAGTGCTGACCCCACCAGGATCACGGCGATGATCCAGAAGACAAGGGTGGCAAAGTCCATAGCGAAATAACCCTCCACATGACGCTAGATTGTAATTTCAAATCTTGAGAAGCGAAGAAAAGAATATTACATCCTTGTTGAATAGTTCCTACTATATAGTGTATCATCCATTGTACGGCGTAAATAAAGCTATAGAGCCGCACATATATTCCCATTTGCGATTCTAACAAAACAAACGGGTTGTGACAAGAGGAAAAGGGATGTATTCCATTGTACTCCTCTATAACACGTTTAAAGAACGCGGATACAATACATCTCGAAGCCCGTTTAGGACGTATTCTTTAGTGATAGATATAATTTACTCGATAGTTATGCTATACTCATCTTTAGTACACCTCATCTCCTGCGAATAACTCAAGAGGCATAGACAGCAATGAGCGTAATACAAACAGATACAGCACAAGATGCTTTTGATGATATAAGATGCGAAAATTGTAATAGTGTTTTGCCTCCACAGGCAACATTTTGTAGTACTTGTGGAGAACGCGTACAGAAACATGCTCAGCAAGCGGACGCAACGATACAGGTAGATACAACGGATATCGCTGAACGCTATCGTATCACCACTCTTATGCATCGCAACACGTTCACAAGAGTGTTTTTGGCGATGGACACGCTGCATCAACGGCCCGTTATTCTGCGCGATATAGACATCAGTAGTGTAGATGCTGACGCAAAGTTACAGGCCGTACAAGCAGTACAGCGTGAGTACGATACATTGCGGCGCCAGCGCATTCCAGACGTAACACCGCTTATCGATCTGCGCTACTCGCAGGACCATCTCTACTCAGTGGCCGGCTGGCCTTTTCCACTACCCGAAGATGAAAGCAGTAAGGCGTTTACGCATACGCTACACGATCTCCTGCAGAGTGGCATAGGACTTCCCGACGAGCAAGTAACGCTGGCATGGCTTCATCTTCTTTGCGGCTCCGTTGCACAGTTGCACAATGCTACTATCGTGCTTGGCAACCTCGATCCTGCAACCATTGTGGTCAGCGATGCAACATATGATGGCCTTCCCGCTCTCACCGTTTCATGGCTTCCCTCTGCGATACGTTCGTTGCTCACTACTTCAACAAGTGGCATAGAAGGCAAGTTTGTGGCACCGGAGACGCGCCTTGGCAACGTAGAGCCGCGCTCGGACATCTACAGCCTCGGTGCCTTGCTTTACCTTCTCCTTACAGGTTCTACTCCTGACGAACCATCACCATCTATGCAACGTCCGTGGCACCGCTTACGGGAGACAAACCCGCGCATCTCAGGCAGCATTGAGGCTATTGTGATGCGAGCACTCTCCGTCGACGTATCGAACCGCTTCCAGCGCGTCGAAGAGATGGAGGAAGCTCTGCTGCTAGCTCTTGAACAATTCTCTGAGACACGGCGCGTAAAACCCTCAAAAAATGGCAAGCAAGGACGGCCCACACCAGGACCTAAGGATGAAGCCGAAGAGGTGACAATCTCTATCGTCTCGTTACAATCACAACTCGCACGTCAACATCTCAAACGGCTCCAGGGCGAACAGGAGGATGCCCAGGATGAATACCTATTAACACGCAACGCGATCGCGGACACCCCTACGATATCCACCGCGCACATTCGCGACGCACTGCTTCATAGCACCATAGCCAACACGCCACCGCCTGTAGAAGACCAGACGCAGGAAGAGCAAACAGCGCTTCGCGATGAGCTATTGCCAGAGCCGATGCCACGAGCAACACCACTACCTATCGAGGATATGAAGAGTGAGGTACCCTTACTGCAACGTCTGCAAGAGCGTGTCACCGGTGTGCTCCCCGTGCTTAAACCAAAGCTTCGTCCTGACGCACCCTCTCATGAGCCGCAGACAACCAGCACAAGCGAGACATCGCTGCTCAAACGTCTCCAACGCTTCCTGCTCGGCGAACAACAGCATACGACGACAGCTGCCGCCTTGATCGAGACACCGTTGCGCGTCCAACCAAATCAAGGCTACACGATTCGCATTTCCCTGATGGGGCGCGAGGTGGCAACCGTTCCGTCGGGTGCGAAAAAAGGCACCCAGCCCGTTGGCTTGAGCGCGATTGTGCGCAATGAAAAAGTGCATATCGAAGTACGGTCCGCAATCTTCCAGAATTATGCCTACGTCGCGCAACGTGCCGATGTACAAATGCCTGGCGATGGCTTCGCCGCCGAGGTGCTCATTCCGATGCAGACCCTCTCAGAAGGGCCAAGTGGACGCCGCGAACGCCTGCACATTTTCTTCATGGATGAAATGCAGCGCCCGCTCTATGAAAAGCCCTTTGCCATCGAAATTTTTGTTTCGCGCCTCGTCCAATCAGGTCGCGAAGGTCATAACGTGCTCACCATTCCCCTGTAGGGACCGCATTCATCACGTCCGTCTCTAGCCTCTCACCTTAGCAAATGGACGTGATGAATGCGGTCCCTACAGGAGATGTACATTTACCCAAATAAGAAGACGGTTGCTCCCATCATGGCGTAGAGCAACATGAGCAACAACCCTTCGAGCCACACCAACTCGCCATCCTTAGTGATTTCACTGAAAAGAAATGTTGCGATTCCCAGCACCGCTAGCTCGACAACACTAAACACAAGGTCAAGGCGTTTTGGCATGAACAAACTCACCAGGACAAGCACAGGTGCCATCAGCAGGGCTATCTGTATCGAGGAACCCGCAGAGGCCGCAAGAACCATACCAACACGCTTATCTAACGCCATTGAAATGGTATTGAAATACTCTGGCAGACCACCAATCAGAGGAATGAAAACAAGGCCAACAAAAGCAGGATTCAAATGAAGCACTACTGTGACAGGCTCAATCGCCCCGACGAGTATCTCCGAAAGGACCGCGACACCAACAGTTGCGATTGTGAGAAATAGCAGCGCGCGCCATAATGGGGGTTTCTTTTCCTCTTTTCGCTCGCTCTGCCTCTCTTCTGCTCGAGGCGTTCCCTTTATCGTGTCTACTGTCCCGTCGATTTGCTGCAACATACCACTCTTATTGGCTACCGCACTTGTGGCTACCGCTTGCCGGAAAGCTAGTAGACGTGCAATCGCAACTTCTGAGCGCGCACCAAGCACCGGATCAACCTCTTCATCTCCCTTATCGCCGACATGAAAGACGCTGAATAAAATGGATGCGACATAGCCCAGTAGCAAAAAGACTGCAATAAAATCGGAGAGCAGTTCCCCGCGTTCCGTAATCAATGGTTGCCGCGAACGCGCCGCGAGCAGTTCCGCAACGGTTGGCAGCAGAAGACCTCCGATACATAGCGCGAACAGCGATGCATACTGGCTGGCTGGGCGTACCTCGAAATTTAAACGTCCGTGCTTAAAGCCTCCTACAGTCACCGATACGCCAAGTACCAACAACGCGTTGCCCAAAATAGTGCCAATAATGGAGGCTCGCACGACATCGACCAGGCCCTGACTAAGCGCAAGAATGCCAATAATGAGTTCCGTTGCGTTGCCAAAGGTGGCAAAGAGCAGACCTCCGATGCGCTCACCCGTATGCTCCGCGACCTGCTCTACCGATTCGCCAATTAATGCTGCTAGCGGAACAATACCAAGAGCAGCTATAATGAATAGTACAAGTGGTGGAACATGGAGCAGGTCTAAAATAGGAGCCAATACTGCGAAAATCAGCAAGAAGTACAACCAGCGAGGCATTTCCATTTCTCCTATAAAGTTTCTTCGTTTGCATTGTACACGACTTACTGGTTATATGATAGTACCTGCTTTCCCCATTACGTTTTACTAAGAAAGTATTTTTTAGGAGTAATTCATGACAAAATATTCGGCTGGGGTTGATGAGGACGGGTCCTCCTCTTTAGAGCAGAACAAGCAAACACATATAACCCATGTTCAGCATGTAGTCCAACCTGGAGAGTCAGAGGACCGCATAGCTAGTATTTCGGGCAACTGGCTAGAAAAAGCAGACTCCATTATCTATGCCATTGTGGGTATCTCTTTTCTCATTGGCGCACTGTTCGCGCTCGTCTATAGTTTCTGGGACTTCGGCGTGAAGGTACTTGAGGCGATCAATAACAATAGTACTGCGGGGATGGCAAATGCCGTGATCGAGTTTGTTTCGGGTTTACTACTCGTACTCATCATTATGGAGGTGCTAGGAACCGTCATCCATTATTTAAAGTCACATGCCACCTCACTGCGCCCCTTTCTCTTCATCGGTATCGTTTCTGCCACACGGAGCATTCTCTCAATTGGCGCAAAACTCTCCATAGGAAATGGTGAAAACGCAGCTTCAATAACAGCAACCTTCCAGAGTGCGATGATTGAGTTAGGTGTGAGCGCACTCGTAATTCTTGCCTTAGGTATTACCCTCAAACTATTGGGCCGGTTGGTCGAGATAGGCGCGCACGAATAGCACCTTCTCCTCAAGTCTATTAAATTATCGTGAGATGGGTTACAATAGGAGGCGGAAACTTCGTTTCCTAAAATTACGTACGCGCTGCACTACACATGTGTGTTTATATTAATGAAATAATCCTCCGTAGGGACCGCATTCATCACGTCCATTTGATGATGTGAGATACCAAAACGAACGTGATGAATGCGGTCCCTACGGAGGATTATTTTGTGAAACACCATCATCGGTCACTACCAAATACATCAACACGATATGTACAGCAGCGAAAGGGGGAAGATTCATGCGCCATACACGGTTATTTTTGTATTCTGCAGCTATTCTTGTTGCACTGCTCGCCGCCACAGTATCGTTAAACGTGCAAGGTTCAGCAGCATATGCTCATACAGCACAACATGGCATTAGTCAGGCCACATGCTCTGGCGATGGTTGCAACAACATTGATCCTGTGCAATCAGGCTGCGCGGATGGAGCATATACAGTAACATTTGTTGATACTGGCAGTGCCGAAATTCAACTGCGCTATTCACCAACTTGCGGCACAAACTGGGGGCGTGTCGTCAGCAATAATAGCACCGACACCTATCTCGTCCTGGTCCAGCGTGAGGACGGCGTAGCCTACGGTACAAAAGGCTTAACAGGCCCCATCGCATGGTCAAGAATGGTTTATTCACCGACAAAGCGAGCACGGGCATGTGTCAGTATAAATGGTGCTACACAAGTCTGCACAAAGTACGTTTAGCTCCGTATCAATCACCGTTACCCACAGAAGACAGCCAGATAGGTCACATAATGTAGGGAGGATTTTTAAAAGAAAGAGGGGGGTTTGGGGGGGCGGGGGCGCCCCCAGCC
>CAXTUE010000091.1:0-11673 GCA_964247355.1 uncultured Ktedonobacteraceae bacterium
GTCTCTGACGCAACCCCCGGTATACGTCGCAAGAGGGCTGGGAAGCATTTTAGCTATCTTGGTCTGGATGGCAAGCCTATTCATGATGAGGAGCAAGTCAAGCGCATTCGTTCTCTTGGCATTCCACCGGCATGGACAAATGTCTGGATTTGCCCCAATCCTCGCGGCCATATTCAGGCTACTGGCAGAGATGCCAAAGGACGGAAGCAATATCGTTATCATCCTAAATGGCGCGAAATTCGCGATGAAACAAAATATGATCGCATGGTAGCCTTTGGCAAAGCTCTTCCCCTGATTCGGGAGCGTGTGGAACATGATCTACGAATGCATGGCTTACCGCGCGAAAAAGTGCTTGCGACAGTGGTACGCCTGCTTGATACCACTTCTATCCGTATAGGCAATGAAGAATATGCTCGCGAGAATGGCTCATTTGGCCTCACAACTATGCGCGACGATCATGTTGAAGTCGAGGGTTCAACTGTAGAATTTCACTTCCGTGGCAAAAGTGGCAAAGAGCATACTATTGATGTCAAAGATCGACAACTCGCGAAAATCATCAAGCGCGCCCAGGCTCTCCCTGGTCATGAACTCTTTCAGTACTACGACGAACACCAGCATCTGCATACCATCGAGTCAGACCACGTAAATGCCTATCTACATCAGATTACAGAGCAAGAGTTCACCGCCAAAGATTTCCGTACGTGGGCTGGTACTGTGACTGCAACCTGTGCATTGCAGGATGTTGGAGAATACGAAACGCAAACGCAGGCAAAGAAAAATGTCGTTCATGCTATTGAGGCGGCTTCAAAACGGCTCGGCAATACTCCCGCCATCTGTCGCAAAAGCTACGTACATCCAGAAATCATAGACGCCTACCTGAACGGCTCCCTGCTTAAAGCCTTACAACGTGATGATGAGCAAGCTGTGGTAGAGGCTTTACATGGTCTGCATCCTGAAGAAATCGCTGTCCTGGCATTCCTTGAACAAAAATAAGCATTTGAAGAAAGAGCGAGTATAGCACCTGAGCTTGTCATAGCTTGTTTGCTATGCCTATAATGCGAGATGACTAATAAATCGTTTTGAGGTGAATGGTGCATGACCTACACACGACGCTTTCGGTTGATAGCGTTGTAAAGAACCGGTATATTGTAGAGGACCTGCTGGGTAAGGGCGGTTTTGGTGCTGTCTACCGGGTGCGAGATCAGCGTGTAAAAGGCAACGTGTTTGCGCTCAAAGAGGTTATCGATCCAAACAAAGAGGAACGTGAGCGCTTCGCCTTCGAGTGCGAAGTGCTTACGCGCCTCGATCATCCAGCCCTGCCACGTGTCTACCGTGTCTTTGAGGATGAACGCAATGTTCGGGTCTACATGCTCATGGACTATGTTGCGGGTCCCAATCTGGAAATACTTCGTCAGCAGCAGCTGGAAAAGCGCTTCTCAGTGTCGCAAACTCTTCGTATCATGAATCCTATCATGAATGCCGTCAGCTATCTGCATAGACAACAGCCACCCATCATTCATCGCGATATCAAGCCAGCGAACATTATTGTGCCGCACGGCGATGACGATGCAGTACTCGTCGATTTTGGTATCGCCAAAGAGTACGAACAAGACTCTACGACAACCGCCGTCCGTCGCTGTTCCCCAGGTTATGGCGCACCGGAGCAGTATGCGCATGGCACAAATCCGCGCACCGACATCTATGGTCTCGCCGCAACATTATACGCACTGCTCACAGGCGTTGTACCCACTGATGCACTCTATCGTCTCACGCAGATGGGAAGTAAAGACACCGACCCTCTTGAACCTATGCAGCAACTCGCTCCCGGTATACCCGCACACATCGCTGATGCTATACACCGCGCTATGGCTATCAACAGCAACGAGCGTTTCGCTTCTGTTGAAGAGTTTCAGCAAGCTCTTAATGCACAAACAATCGCTGAACCGAGTGTGACCATCGTACCTGTGGCGGCAACAAAACATGTGGAAGACATTCCAACTAAAGTTGTTGCGTCAACTCGTAGCATTGCTCCTTATGCAAGCGTTGTTCGCTCGACAGAGGTGGCTCGTGAAAGAAAAAGACGGCGTATCTTGCCCATACTGCTTGCCTTGCTTGCGTTACTTGTCGGCCTCGCCTTTGGTACAGGATTGCTTGGACAACGCTTAACACCGACAATCACTACAGTGCCAAAACCGACCGCGACTCATACAACACCTGGAGTAACATCAACACCTACAATTAAACCAACTGCAACTCCAACAGTAGTATCGACCGCGACTCCAACAACACCTCCGTCAACTCAGGCTCCTGCCGTCTATCCGACGTTGGGAAAAACCTATAATGGGCAAGTGATGAATATGCTTGTTACACCAAATGAAAGTGCTCCTATTACTATCAGTAACATCATTCAAAATAATGCAAATATCAGTGGACACCTGGACATTGCGCCAGGCCATGATCTACTAGGAAGTGGAAATTTCACCGGAACGGTGTCAACTAACAGAAGCATCTACTTTGTTGTAGGTTCATCCACAGGACTTGATCCTTTAGCTTTTAACGGCACAATCCAATCCAATGAAGGAATGAGTGGCTCGTACTGTAGTATATATGCAAATGGTAAGTGCGATCCTAATCAAGGTCATGGCACATGGTACACAAATCCTCCATCGGCGTAAAAAATAACCTCATCCTGAAACTACATTTTGCCTCCCTACGTATTATCAGAGTAACAAACATGAAAATTCATGTGTATATTGTGCTGAAAACAGCATAACGTGTTCTGAACATAGAGGAGGTCGTGTACAATGAATTTCTTTAACCAGAACAACCAACAAATGTATCAACAGCATGCGAATGCCTGGGATCAAGGTACATATTCACAAATTCCCGAGCATGAAGCTCAACAAAGCTATCAGCAATTCGTGCAAAATGCACCCCCGCAGGCGGTGGAGCAGGTGCACCAACAATACTATGAGCAAATGCCACAACAGCAACGCGGTGGCCTGATGCAAGGACTTATCGGTAGCCTGATGGGTCAGGGTATCAATCCGCAGCAGTCAGGGGCGCAGAATCTGAACGATCCATATAATATGTCACCTCAAGATGCCGCTCGGCTGACTGGCTACGCTCAACAGCAAAATCCTGACATTCTTCACCAGATCATGGGTCCTGGTGGTCCTCTGGGTAGCACAGGCGCGAAACTTGCCGTTGCAGGTCTAGCAGCCTTAGCTGCTAAACAGTTTCTTGGTAACAGTGGTGGCGGCGGCGGCTTGATGTAGTAACTAAAGTTTGTAAAACGTGTTCGTCCACAGGCACAAGTCTGGTAGCAAAATACAAGGAAAAGATAGTGACAACCACATCAAATAAAACAACAAATGGCACTCAAACGGGTGCTCAGCCAAATTATAATCCCAAATCCTACGAACTTCAGAAGTATGGCGCACTTCATGCTGTGCCACTAGGCATGCCAGAAGAGACGCTAAAACAAAATGTCGGTATGCTCAATCAACTGCTGGCAGACTCTATCACGCTTTACAACCTGTACAAGAAGCATCACTGGCAAGTAACCGGCCCAACATTCTACCAGCTTCACCTGCTACTCGATAAGCATGCTGGCGAAGTCTTGGAGACGGTTGATATGATTGCTGAGCGCATTCAGACGCTTGGTGGCGTGACCACTGGTATGCCGTGGGAAGTCGCAGAGACGACAAAAATTGAGCATCCCCCCACAGGTGAAGAAGACATCCCCGCGATGCTTGCACGCACCGTCAATGCGCATGCAACCGCTATTAAGACCATTCGTGCTGGCATTGAGCAGACCGATGAAAATAAGGACTACGCAACGAACGACTTGCTCACATCGAGAGTCCTTCCATTGCATGAACTCCAGGTCTGGTTTGTTTCTCAGCATTTGGTGAACACTCCCATTGTTGATAGCTCAAATGCACAGGCTGGCACAAAAGTACAATAAATAGCTTTCCATGTACACAAAACATAACACCCCTCTCTACAATGAGGGGTGTTATGTTTTGTGTACATGATAAGAAAGATAGCACTCTTCACCTCTCCTATGATATAATGCATCCCGCTACATAAAATTATTCCTTATCTATTTATGCGCTGTGGCGTATGAGGACGGGTTATGCTCTACGATCATTCGAGAATTTACATACAGGCTGGTGCTGGAGGCGATGGCTCGTCGCACTTCCGCCACGAAAAATTCGCACCCTATGGTGGACCGGACGGTGGCGACGGTGGACGCGGTGGCAGTGTCTACTTTGAAGCCACACATAATATGAATACACTCATCGACTACCGCTATCGTCATAGCTTCAAGGCTGACTCAGGTGAAATGGGCTTGCGCCAGAAAATGCACGGTGCCAAAGGCGAAGATGTTGTGCTCCTTGTGCCACAGGGCACCATTATTCGTAATGCCGATACACAGGAAACTATCGCCGACTTGATTGAAGATGGGCAACGAGTGATGGTTGCCCGTGGTGGACGTGGCGGTCTCGGCAATACACATTTTGTTACCTCCACAAATCAGGCACCTAAAGAGGCGCAAAAAGGCGAGCCTGGACAAGAACTCTGGATCACGCTCGAACTACGCCTGATCGCTGATGTCGGACTTGTTGGCTACCCAAATGCAGGAAAGTCTACCCTGCTCTCCGTTGTTACCGCCGCTCGCCCCAAAATCGCTGATTATCCATTTACGACGCTCTCGCCCAACCTCGGTGTTGTCGAAATTGGACAACCTCAATTTGGCGACGGCTATGGCTTCGTGCTTGCCGATATCCCTGGTCTCATTGAAGGCGCGGCACAGGGCATTGGTCTCGGCCACGAATTTTTGCGTCACATTCAACGCACACGTCTCTTGTTACACATTCTGGATGGCGCATCGCCCGACCGCGAGCCGTGGGAAGACTTCCTGGCAATCAATCGCGAGTTGCAGGAGTACGATGAGCGTCTCTCCACACGTCCCCAGATCGTTGTGCTCAATAAGATGGACTTGCCAGAGGCACAGGAACGCTGGCCCGAACTCAAAGCCAAAGCTGAGGCGGCTGGCTATCCAGTCTTTGCTATCTCTGCCGCCGCCCATCAAGGCACCGAGCAACTGATGCAGTTCACCTCACAACGTCTGACCGAACTGCAGCAGGAGGAAGCAACGCGCGTCGAGGAGCAGGCAGTAGTCGCGGACATGACCGGCCCTGTGCTACGTCCGCAACCCGACGATGCCTTTGTTGTGACAAAAGAGAAAGGCGTGTATGTCGTTCGTGGCAAAATGGTGGAGCGCGCGGTCGGCATGACGAAGCTTGATAACGAAGAGGGTATGGATCGTCTACAGATCACACTCCAAAAAATGGGCGTCACACAAGAGTTGGAGGCCGCAGGCGTTCAAGTCGGCGACGTTGTGCGCTTCGGGAAAGTTGAACTCCTCTGGGGCGAATAAGAATTGTTTTTTATGCTAGAGAGCAGAAGCGCAACTAGACACATTCAATTGCGCTTCTGCTCTCTAGCATAAAAAATTGTAATGAAATACAACATCCTACACAATGCACAAAAATTATGGTACACTAAGAGTGTGTTATTGTCTAGTTAAATCGGTAGTATCGCTCGTGCCGTAGAATTAGGTTTCACCGAATATATGGAAGAAACACTTACTCTTCTCTTTCGTAAACATAAAGAACATGCATACGAAGTACAAGTGAAGGAAAGTTGGTCGGGTCGTACCGTCATCGGCAACTTTAACCCTCCATATACGGGGAGACAGATACCTGCGTTACAAAAAAAACTTAACGCTTTACAGAGTAACGACAAAGAGTTACGTCTCATCGGTCAACGCCTCTTTGCTGCCTTATGTGGCAACGAAGAGTCTGACGTTGGGCAACACGAAATTGCCGAACAATCGGTACAGGCTGTTCTGCGTACCGTCATTCAAAGGACGCTGCGGCGACGTGGAACTGTCGCCTTAACCTTCTGCTTCGAGCCTGAGTGTAGCGAGTTCGTGCAGTATCCCTGGGAACTGCTGCATAATGGCGACCATTTCTTGCTCGCGTCAGGCATTTTTACACTCTCCAGAGCACTCCTGCAACCAGATAGTCCTATTGGAAGCGAGCTTCCTGTCCATCTTCCTATGCGTGTCTTGTATATAGGTTCCTCTCCCTCTGACTGTGCCACACTGGAAACTGAGCGCAGTTTCCAGGCACTGCGCGATGGTCTCGACCCCCTTATTGAGAGTGGACAGGTCCTGTTGGATAGATTAGAGCCTGCAACCTTTAATCAACTCGTGAGCTATCTCAATTCCTTTGGTGGCGTCGGCACATTTAATGATAGTGCGACCGCAATTCCATGCTACGTTGTGCATTTTGATGGGCACGGTGCATATGGAAGGCTCTGTACTAAGAATGGTTGTGAGCAGCTCAATGATCCCTCTGCCCAGAAATGTTTTGATTGTGGTGCTTCGCTCAGTCGTATTAAGCCACAAACCTACCTGTGTTTTTGTACAGAGACAGGCTGCAATCACTACATCGACACACAATCGTTGCGCGATCTCTTTCTCAGTGGCGATGTACGCCTCGCCGTGTTTTCCGCTTGTGAAACCGCGACAGTGACAACAACACAATTCCATAAACAACGCACAACTGCTGTTGATGCAACGCTTGCAACGGCACTCGTAATGGCTCAGGTGCCAGCCGTTGTTGCCATGCCGTTTTCGCTCCAGGATGATATCACACCGACGTTTATGTACCATTTTTATGAGGCGGTTGCAAGTGGACGCACACTGGAAGAAGCACTCTCACGAGCGCGTCAAGCATTGCTTCCCACTCATTCGCGTAGCTGGTTTGTTCCCGTTCTCTATCGTCATGTTGTTGAAGGCAAAGAGGGACCCGTCGCCCTGCTTGCTAATGAGGATGAAGACGCACCGGAAGAACACGATCATCCCCTTGAACATTTAGACGCTCCCTCTTCGTATATAGGGCGCGAGCAAGAATTACGCGACCTCGGCGAGATGCTTTCCTTCGCAACACAAGAGACACATGGAACCGCAGCAAAAACTACTGGCAAACTCCGTCCCGGCACACACCACATCGCGCTTACTGGTTCTCCGGGCATTGGAAAAAGTGCGCTCGCATGTGAGGCTGTCTTACGTAACCGCGCAAAATTTCCTGGCGGCATTGTTGGTGTCTCGCTACAGGGAGGCAAATCGTTTGCTAATGCACTCATCGAAATCCTGCACGATCTACATGTCCCTCTCAAAACAGGACCCACTGCTGATTTAGAGCATCGTGCCCGTCAGGTGCTTGGCTATCTCCGGTCTCTTGCAAGCCGGAAACTACCCTGTCTCTTCTTATTGGATCGCTTCGATGAGGTAAAAGACCCGACTGAGTTAGAACAATGGCTACATTTCCTGTGCGCGTTCCCGCAGGAAGTCGTGGTTTTGGTCACTTCCCGCTCCAACCCTGGTGCTATGATGGTCGTCGATGGCAATAACTGTCGCTGGTATGAATATCATGTCGGCAAAATGCGTGATGCAGACCTGTTAAAGCTCTTTCAGGACCTTGCAGCAGCCAACGGCATTGACCAGTATATTCATCTTGACGATCCGAAGCAACAAGCAATTTTACAAGAGATTTGTACGTTGCTTGACGGGTATCCCCTTGGTGCAGAACTGATCTTTGGCGCGACTCGCTCTATTGAGGGACAAATGTTCGCACCTGAGGCGGCAACACGCTCCTTAGAAGAGATACGCGATGAACTGCATAGTACACCACTGGCTGGTATCTTAGCGGTCTTAGATGTCTCCTACCGTCGCCTTTCACCAATAGCTCGCCTCTTGCTTGCCTACCTCTCAGCCTTTAAGCTGCCATTTAGTCGTGAGCAAATTGTCATGCTTGTCTCTCCTGAAACATCAGCCAGTACAGGAGAGGCTGTGCGACTGATACGCCAACAGGAAATGTCCTTGTCAATAGCGACGGTAGAGGAAATATTGCCAGCCGAACTTGCAGGCAATTGGCGCGCCGCACGTGACGAACTGGTCCAGGCATCGTTTATGCAATTTGATGGCCGCGTCTACACTATTCACCCACAGGTACGTCACTTCGCAATATCTCACCTCTCTCCAGAAGAGCGGCGGCGGGTGCATCGTCTGGTAGCTACATACTACTCGATGTTGCCCCAACCCAGCCCTGAGGAGTGGCTGGCAGCCGTGGAACACCTGGAAAATGCGGGCGAGGCACAGGACTTACAAGAGGCGGTACAGATTGCTGTACGCGCATCGTGGGCACTCGGTGGCCGTGGGCACGCGCAAGAACTGCTTGTCATGCTTCGTCGAGCAAGCGTCCATGCCTCTCGCTTAGGCGATAAAACAGGCGAAGGGCGCATTCAATGCTGCCTCGGCGCAATTTTACGCCAGCTCGGACAATATGCCGAGGCGGAAGCATGCTTGCGCAGCAGCCTGGAGTTTCACAGAGAGCAACAAACCCGCGACGAAGAGGGCTGGGCTTTATATGAACTTGCGATGTTGTGCCGTGAAGAGGGCAATTCTCATCAGGCGAACAGCTATGCACAAGAAGCACAAACCCTCTTCCGAGAGCTTGGCGATGCCAAAGGTGAGGCCTGGATGCAGATGGTGGTCGGCGAGATACGGCGTGGCACTGGCGCATATTACGATGCACTTGGACATTTTAATTCAGCATTAGAGATGTTCACAACGTTGCGTAACAAAGAGGGAATCGCGTCAACATTACGAGACCGTGGCACCATCTACGAGGCACTTGGCAAATATACGGCTGCCTCTAATGACTACGAAGACGCGTTGCACATATTTAACGAGCTAGGTTTACGTGCAAGTCAGGCGTGGGTCCAAGCTGATAAATGCATTATTTCTACCCGGCAAGGTAAGCTGGAAGAGGCTGAAAAAATATGTCTTGATGCAATCACAACCTTTCGCGACCAGGGCATACGTCGCGGTCAAGCATGGTCACTGCGCGCATTAGGTGATATCATGCGGGACCGTCATGAGCGCGAAAAAGCACGTGTCTACTACCTCAAAGCCCAAACGCTCTTCACTGCACTCAGTTGTCGTGCGGACCTTGCTCGTGTCCTTAATTCGCTAGGGGCAATCGCGTTTGATGATGCCGATTACCTTGATGCGAAAGAGCAGTATGACGAAGCATATACACTTGCCCGTGAGCAGAACGCTAAACAGATAGAGGGACGTGCCCTGAGAGGATTAGGCGATGTGGCACGCATACTACACAACGCTGATGCTGCCGAACAATACTATGCCGCCGCTCTCGCTCTCGCAATCGAGCTTGATATACCAGCAGAGCAATGCGCCGTACTCCGTCGTCAGGGACTACTTTCTGAGGCGCAGGAACGTTTCCGTGATGCCCTTGAAAACTATGTTCAGGCCCTCGCGCTTGATCTCCGCTTAGGTCATCCAACGCGCAAAGACCTGCAAACCCACGTTGCGAACATGGTCGAAGCACACCAACTAGCAGAGACGTACACCGTCTTCTGCAAACAATACAGTCTGGGCTGCGAAAATTAGCCCCTTATCTCTGTGTATGGTACAGTTGTTAACTTGTTCAGCACTATTTCGTGGATGAAGAACGCAATAAACGTGCAAACCAGCTTTTACGCGACGACGATGGCACTGCGTCAGATGGCAGTGATAAAACTGAATTTGGGTCCGCTGCTCTATAATCAAGCATCGTACTCCTGCCATTTGAAGAAACAATTCTCTTCGACTCATTGCTAAGCTGTGCCGTAACCTGATGTTCCTCCGCATCATCGTTCGTGGAAGTATCGTAAGAATGCGTTGATTGAACACCTAGCGGTGTCCACTCGCCTGCGTGTTCGTCGATCTTTTCCTCGCTACGCACTGGCTCATACGGATTGGGCAAGTCCGCCGGTGGCAAATTTCCTGTAAGTACTGGCTCTTGCTCGCGCAAAATCTGGTCGCGTCGCATCGGCTGCGTTTCCTGCTTTTCGAGTGCGATACGTGTATCTACCTCGGCGAGAAGGCGAGCAATCTCAGGACGTAGCGCACGGTTCTTTTCGGGTATACGCGTCCACTGAGCAAGTGCGGCTGGATAGTAACCTGCACGATAACAATAGAGACCTAACATCGAGCGTGCATCAAAGATGTTCATGCGTTGCCATAATGCCAGCTCTTCTGCTGGCGTCTCAATCACATCTTCGCTTGCCTCGATAATCTCAACAAGATGATACAGATTTACGCCCATAATGCGATACGGATATCCATAATAGAGCGCAAGCCTGCGACGACGGGTGCGCTCTGCTGGATGCTTACCGACAAAGTAACGCCGCGACCATGAGCCGCTAGACCAGATGCCCCACGCCAGGATGAGAGCTAGTATACGACCTAAATAGCGTTCCCACGAGAGCGGTGCTAAACCAGCCATGACGCCCAGAAGCGCGAAACACGCTCCCAATGCCCACGCGCCATAGACTAGCCGTCGTCTATCCCAGCCCAACAGATCGAAATGGCAATGTAGGGGTGTCGCGAGGAAGGGTAAGGGAAACTCGGTGTGCGGTACAAATGTAGAGGTACTCGCGAAGCGTAGCACTTTCAGCTTCATTCGGAAGAAACGTGTCATCACACGCGATTGAACCAATGCTGAAAGACCCTCAAGTACAAACGCGCCACCAATTAGATAGAGGCTGCTTTCCTGGCGTGAAAAGACGGCAATCATGGCTAGAATACCGCCAAGTGCTAATGCTCCACTATCGCCCATGATGATTGTCGAGCGACGCTTCACCGAGCCTTTGCGACGTGCCGCCCATGATGAAGGCCAGTTCCAGGGTAGATAACCCAATACAGCCGCCGCGCACAATAGAGACATCACCTCTAAGACAATACCCCCGGAGTGTTGCGGATTAATGATGCCCGTTACGATAATGCCAAATGCAAGGGCTGCGCTAAAAACAAGTCCTCCCGCTAATCCATCAAGGCCATCGCTAAAGTCAACCGATAACGAGGTAATACTACCAATTGTTCCTGTCAACAGCATGAAGAAGATCAACCAGCCGAAGTATTGTATATGTCCTGCAACAACCTGACACGGTAAGTCAGGATTCGGAGAGTGTGTTGCACAAAGCAAGTTTCCTAGCAATGGAAGGTCTTTATAAGGACTGTAAGACTCTTTACCACCTGGGAGAAGAAAGAAGTAGAGAGCCGCCGCTGCGACCGATACCAGAAAGACGCCTGAGAACTTTACACGCTCTGAAAGCCCCTCTTTGCTGAATACTTTGTTCCAATCGTCAATAAACCCGACGATCATGAAACCAACGGTTGCGCCAAGCCCGATAAACAGGAGCGTCCACTGGTCTTGCTTAAAGCCAAGCAGATAGCCCGCTCCAAGCCCAACACAGACCATTGCTAGCGTGAATGCCGGTCCACCGACAAGAGGAAGTTCGATGGTTTTTATCTCTCGTCCACCAATCGGTATATCATGGCGATGCATACCGGGCTTGTGCTCACCACTACGAAACGTAGGAAATAACCTACCGGCCAAACCGCAGAATAGTAAACTTGCTACAGCGCAAGTGACAAAAATGATGAATAACCATACCAGTGTTATTGGAATCATAGCTTCTCCCAGGACATGTAGACCCTCGATACTTCGATATTGTAACGCGATAATA
>CAXTUE010000092.1:0-11634 GCA_964247355.1 uncultured Ktedonobacteraceae bacterium
TCGCTGCGAACAAAACTGCATGACTTCAATCTCGAACTTTCGACCATCCGCGAACGAGGGTGCAATGTGACGAGCAGGCGAGTGAAAAGTCTTCCAACATCGGTGAGAAGTTGATGCTCAATACATATAGTTTTATTGAGCGATCTGCCTGTCTTTGTGACAAAAAAGAAGACAAGGATAAGCAATGTGTGAAGGTTTTCTTTTTCCTATCCAGGATAGAAGCGGATTTTTGTTTCTACGTTTCCAACACAATGCGAACCTTGCGTGTTAGCTCATCTAAGTCAAAGGGCTTTTGCAGGAAATGGGTTTCTGTGTCCAATTGAAAGTCTTGACTTATGTGGTCGGCGAGATAGCCGCTCATAAACAGGAATTTGGTGGTGGAACCGGATTGGGCAAGTTTCTTGTAGAGGTCCTTGCCGCCTAACTTTGGGGTCATCATATCGGAGACAATAAGCTCCACGTTTGAGTCAGCACGTGCAAGAAGAGAAAGGGCTTCTTCGCCATTGCTTGCGCTCATGACCGTATAGCCATACTCTTGTAGTACCTCTTGCATGAGTTCGCGCAAGTCCTGATCGTCCTCCACCAGCAGAATTGTCTCAGTTCCCTTCTGTGTTGCGGGTTCAGCCTCTAGCTCTTTTTCTGCTGTAAGGGGAGCGTGATCGACGGCAGGGAGATAGATGGAAAAGCTTGTTCCCTGACCCAAAGTGCTTTCGACATGAATAAAGCCTTTATGCTGCCCAACGATGCCATGTACCGTAGAGAGGCCAAGTCCGGTGCCTTTGCCCACCTCTTTTGTCGTGAAGAACGGTTCAAAGATGCGTTCGCGTGTCTGCTCATCCATGCCAATTCCTGTATCGCGTACCATTATCTCTACATATGAACCTGCCTGTTCCTCCGTTTGCATTTGTCTTGCAGCTTTATTGAGCGTTGTGTTTTGGAGCATAATACATAATTTGCCACCATCTGGCATGGCGTCGCGGGCATTAATACACAAGTTCATCACAACTTGTTCTAGCTGTACCTTGTCCGCGAAGACGGTTTGTATATCTGGAGCGGGTGTAAACACGATTTCGATATGTTCGCCGATGACTTTCTTGATGAAATCCAGCAGGTCTGCCACAATGTCATTCACATCGACATAAGCGGGTTCGAGGACTTGATGGCGCGAGAATGCCAATAGTTGACGAACCATTTGCGCGGCTCGTAGTGTACTTTCACGTGTATGGCGCAATCCCTCATAGACGGGGTGGGTGGAGTCTATCTTTGATAGGCTCTGGTCGGTATAGCCGAGGATGCCCGCGAGAATATTGTTGAAGTCGTGCGCGATGCCGCTTACGAGTTGTCCTAGGCTTTCCATCTTCTGTGCCTGTCGGACCTGCTCCTCCAGTTGTTTGCGCTCCGCGATTAAATGCGCCTTCTCAAGACTTTCCTTGATGGCGAGAGGGAGGCGATGTAGTTCGCGCTTCAAGACGTAATCACTGAGTCCTGTCTTCATGCCTTCGGTTGCGATTTCTTCACTACCGGTGTCAGTTACCATGATGACGGGAAGCAGGGGCATATGTGTCTTGATCGTTTGCAATAACCAGAGACCATCAGTCCATTGCAGACGATAATCAGTGAGTGCAAGGTCGAAATGCTGTTGCGTGAGTGCCTCATCAAGATCACTGCGGCGAATAATCTCGACAAACTCGACATCTTGAAATTCTTTTTGTACGCGTCTTTGAATAAGCGCGCGGTCATAGGGGCTATCGTCAATCATAAGAATTTTCATAATGTGTTTGGTCTCCTTAGTTCAAACCAGAATGTGCTTCCCTGTGTTGGAAGAGATGTAACCCCTACAGAGCCACCCATGATATCTATCGCTTTGCGTACCGTTGCCAGGCCGAGGCCCACGCCCGGAAATTCTTCGATTCCATGAAGGCGTACAAACGGCGCGAAGAGACGCCGTTGATTTTCAGGAGTAATGCCAATGCCGTTGTCCTGTACCTGAATGCGACAGTGATGATGCACCTCTTGCGTAGAGATTTTTACGATAGGGGTGACACCTGCAGGCATAAACTTGAGAGCGTTGGATACTAAATTGATCAACACCATTTTTAGCAACGTAGGATTGGCTTCGACGATGGGCAGATCGTCAGCTATATGTATTTGTGCGTGTTGCTGACTAATATCAGTTTGTAAAGAACGCATACAGCTTTCGAGTACAGGATACATGTCTACCTCGATCATCTCGATTTCTTCGCGACCTATGCGGGAAAAACCGAGCAGGGCAGTAATCAAGTATGTCATTTGCTCGGTCGCCGACTCAATCATGCTTAGATAGTGTCTACCCTGTTCCGTCATGTGAGCAGCTTCATCTTCGGCAAGAGCCTCTGCGAAGCCTGAGACGGCGCGAATAGGAGCGCGCAGGTCATGGGTCATGGCTTGAATGAACGATTCTAAATCCTCATTGCGCAACTTTATGTCCAGCGAGAGGCTACGGGTGTGTAAGAGTGTCTCTACGCGCATTTGCAGTTCGCGCTTTTCGACGGGTATGAGCACACGTTCGTCGATATGCTGTCTGAGTTCTTCACGTTCTCGTTGTGCGGCGATAAGCAGAAATGGCAAGAACACAGGATGTTCCGCTTGCTTGCGTTGCTGGATACGCTCTCCTACAGAATGCATCATAGCTACGTCCAGAATGCACAGATCGAAGAGCGAGTCGAGCGAGTCAAGGCTATCTGCTTGCACTATGTCATACGTGTTTGAGAGCAATGATGCCAGAAGGTTGCTGTTCTTTTTATTTTGCATAAGCAGAAGAATACGGAGCATATTTATCCTCCCAGTAGACTGCTTATGATGGCTAGCAGGTCTCTTATTACAAGGGGTTTAATCAGAACACTCTTGGCACCGTGTCCCAAGCTTGCTTGCTGTATCATTGCGCTCTGCTTAGGTGAGATGATGATAAACGGGACGTTGTTTTGTTGTAGTTGCGCACACCTGCTCCATATATGCTGGTCAAAGCCTGTGATGTCGATAAGTGCCATACAGAATACGGTGTACGTTGCAAGTGCTATATCAAATTCATCAAGATTCTTGACAGAATAGGTTATATACTCTTCTTTTGCCAGAAATTGTGTCAATAGGTGCAAATTTTGCTGATTATGATTGACCACCAGTATCGGTGGTTCTTCACTCATAGCTCAGCTTGCTTTCGCTCTGTATTTACCCATTCTGGTAATCCACTTAGAATATTCCGTAGATCGACCAACGGTCTACCCACTTTGATACCATAGCGTGTAATTTCGATCTCACGCAACGTTTTCTCAAAATCGGTCAGGCGTTTCTTCAACACACCGATAGCTTTATGCATCTCGCCGCGAATTTCGAGATAGCGAAGAAAGACAATATTGTCCGCCATATAACTGATGCCTGTCTCCGTCACATGAAAATCACCTGTGACGCTCTCGACTTCGTTGATCAAGAGTACTGCGAGGCCCAGCGTCTGTAAATACTTGCTCAACGCATGCAAATGAGGCACCAGATCGTTGCCCTGCACCGAGAGACGATAGCCTGCAACACTATCGATCATCACAATCTGAGCATTTTGTGCTGCTACATCCTGACGTACCATATAGGCGAACTCGTCGGGCGAAAACTCAAGCGGCTCGATCTGTTTAATAAACAGGGTGCCACGCTCTACCATTGCCCGTACAGGAATATTGACCGCTTCACAGCGTTGTAGCAGGGTCTCTTCGCGCTCGTCGAAGAGATAGACCAGGGAGTGTTCGCCGCGTCCTGCCGCCTCCTTCATGAGTTGAAGACCGAGTGTCGTTTTTCCTACGCCACTCGGACCTGTAACAATTGAGACTGTGCCACGCTCCAGTCCTCCATGCAGCAACTCATCAAGTGCAGGCACACCAAAAGAAATGCTTTCAACCGCCTGCGTGAGTTTTTGCTTGCCCAGCAGCAAATGGGGAAAGACCTGCATGCCCGTTTCGGTCAGGCGCATGGTATGCTGGCCGGAACGAAACGACGAGCCACGAAATTTAGAAACACTGAGCATGCGACCCTCGCCAGAAGCTGCCAGCGTAAGCACACCATCGGTCATGAATTGTAAATCATCGTCAGGGCTATCATTGCTGGCTTCTGAGGTAAGAAATATAGTTGCATGTTGCTCGTTCAAGAAGCGCAGGAATGCGAGCACCTGCTTATGAAATTGGAATGCATCATTTGAGAGATAGCGAAATTGTGTGATCGAGTCAAGAAAGACGCGCTGTGGTCGTAGCCGCTGAACCTCTTCGATTATTTTCTGCGTGATGGGTTCGCGTTCAACCTCTGCGGGCGAAAATATGTCATAGCTTTCCATCAGCGTAAACGCAGAAGAGTTGGGACTCAAGTCAAGAAAGTGGACGTGTGTGAGGTCTATACCAACTTGGGCTGCATTTGAGCGTATCTGCTCCACCGCTTCTCCAAGCGTAATAAATAACGTACTTTCACCCTTAGCAGCACCCGTTGCAAGAATGTGCATGCCGAGTGTTGTCTTGCCGGAGCCAGGGCCTCCACGCAAAAGGTAGGCGCGTTCGGGAAGACAACCACCATACAAAATCTCGTCTAGCCCCTCGACGCCCGTAGACAAGCGTGTAGGTTTGGGGGAAGCGAAGTTATTGTCATGAATGGCAGAATTCCTGGTGACTAATTCTTTTTTTAAGTCTTCCACAATACATTCCTCTTCTAAATTGATAGAGCATGGGCATGTTCTGCAACAGAGTATAGCATAGTTCATGGTGTGTGAATAGAGAAGGAAAGAATGTACAAATACGTTATATAGAAGCTAGAGGATATGAGCTATAATAAGATTCGACGAAACTAAAGAATATTTAGAATACATATCCACAATAATCCAGGAGGGTGCCACATGCCTAGCTGTAATCGTATTTCTGCTATAGACAATGGGGATGGCTATAACTTACTTTCTTTTTTTGACGCAACGGAAGCGTTCGTTCCACACTCACGTTCGTTTGAACTGCCAGATGATACGCTCCATTTTGCGCCGGACCGCCCTGCCGATGTGCGGCATGTCAAACTGGACATCGCGCTCGATTTCGAGCAGGAGACGGTCAGTGGGACTGTCTATACCACATTTGCCGCTCTATATGAAGAGGTCAGCACAATCACCTTTGATGCCGTTGAACTTGCGATTGAGCAGGTGACGATAGATGGCAAAGCGGTTCCGTACACGACCACAGACAAGAAGTTGATGGTAACGCTTGACCGCATCTATTTCAACAATGAAGTCTTTACTCTCGCGATCCAGTATCATGCCAAACCGCGTACAGGTCTGCACTTTATCAAGCCCACGCCAGAGGACCCGACGCGCCCTGTTCAGGCGTGGACATTTGGGCAGACGCGCTATCATAGTCACTGGTTTCCGTGTCATGATGCGCCAAATGACCGCGCTACGACAGAGATTATTGCCACTGTACCCTCGCAATTTCTGACCATCTCGAATGGCAATCTGCTAGGGGTGACGGACAATGGGGCAACCAAAACGCATCACTGGTTACATGATATTCCACATGCGGCGTATTTGCTCTCGCTCGTCGTTGGCGATTTTGCTGTGCTTGAGGATAACTATTCTGGCAAGCCTGTGACCTACTATGTCCGCAAAGACCGCAAGGACGACGCGCTTCTATTGATGGGCAAGACGCCGCAGATGATGCAGTTTTTTTCGGATTTTACGGGCGTCGAATATCCCTACGACAAATACGCACAAACGGTGGTCGAGATTTATATGGGTGCTATGGAGCATACCACCGCGACGACCCATAGCTTCGCGCTGTTGATGGATAAGAAAGCGGCCTTCGACAATGATACACTTGTGCCTGTCGTGGCTCATGAACTCGCACATCAGTGGTTTGGCGACCTTGTGACGTGTCGCGATTGGTCGCATGGCTGGCTCAACGAGGGGTTCGCGACCTACTTCGAGAACATGTGGAATGAGCACGATCTTGGGTGGGACGCGTTCAAGTTGTCGATGCTCGCTATGAAAGAATGGTACATGGGCGAGGATAAGTATTATCGGCGCCCGATTGTGTATTATGCCTTTCATGACGATGGCTTTGAGCTATTCGACGGTCATATGTATGGCAAGGGCGCATGGGTGCTGCATATGTTGCGTCACCAGCTTGGCGATGCCGCGTTCAAACGTGCAGTCAAAACCTATCTCGAACGCCACCGGGAGAAAGAGGTTATCACGGCGGACCTCGAACGTACGTTTGAGGAGTCAACGGGGCGTAGTCTGGCACGGTTCTTCCAGCAGTGGGTCTATAGTGGCGGCTATCCCGAATTCACCGTGAACTATTCCTGGGACAGCGAACGCAAGCTGGCGAAAATCAAAATTCAGCAGACGCAGAAGGTGGATGAGTTGACGCCTTGCTTTGTGACGCCGGTCGACATTGATTTCACTATGCCAATTTCAGATGAAGCCGCGAAAGATGAGCAGACGAAAGAGACGATAAGCGTTCCCTTGCGCGTTCTTGTTGGAGAAGAGGGTCAGGTCGAGCAAAGCTTCTATGTGGCGTTAGCGCGTGAGCCTTTGATGGTGCGCTTCGACCCCGAAGGCTGGGTGCTGAAGACGCTGAATTTCGAGCGGTCAGCAAAAATGTTGCGTTACCAGCTTGCCAATGATGCTGATATGCTTGGACGAAGCGATGCAGCGTTAGCACTGGGCCAGAGGGACGATGACGAGAGTCTCGCCGCGCTCAAAACGGCTTTGTATAACGATTCCTTTTGGGGAGTGTCTGCTACTGCTGCAAAGGCACTTGGCACGATGGGGAGTGAGAAGGCGCAAAGTATATTGATAGAGGCACTTGAGCAGTTAAATCCAGTGCAGTTCTCGCGTACACGCGCCGCTATTGCTGAAGCACTCGGCACCTTTCAGGCTCCTCAGAGGACTGAGTTAGCGCAACGTTCGGCGCAGGCACTGCATGCGATACTTGAAAGAGGTGATGTGAGCTATCGGGTAGAAGCGGCCAGTGCCTCCGCTCTGGGTAAGACGCATACCGAGGGGAGCGTCTCGTTCTTGACGGAGTTGATTGAACGTCCATCATGGACGGATATCGTACAACGGAGCATCTTCGCGGGTTTAGGCTATTCGGGTGACAATCGTGCCGTGGATATCATCGCGGGCTATCTCCGAAATCAGCAGAGTAGTCCAACGCTCCGCCTTGCGGCAGTTGCTAACGGCCTGTGGACGATTGGACGCAACCGTATAGAGTATAACGAGGACGCTCGACAACGTGCTGTCGTCGCGCTATGCGACGCGGTAGAGCATGATACATTTGCGATGGTGCGTTTGTACGCGGGTATGGCACTTTCATCGTTTTCCGACAAACGTGCACTAGCATCGTTGGAACGGGCCGTCAGTCGCGAACTGGACTCGCCAGCACAACGGCAGATGCGCCTTTCGATCCATGCCCTTCGCTCCAGCGACAAAGACGACGAGCAGCTCAAGAGCTTACGAAAAGACTTCGAGGAGATGCGCGAAGAGAATCGCAAACTTAGAGAGCAGCTAGCCTCTATTGAGGCGAGAATAAAATAGAATTGGTACACCAGCTTTTTCTAGCACTCTGTGCTAGAAAAAGCTGGTGTACCAATTCTATTTTATGTGTGGACTTCTGTACACCTGTTAGTACTCGTGTTTGGCTCTTACGCCTGAGAATACGAAGTTTTTCCCGCGACATTTCCCGTTTGATTGTCTATGACACTAATCTCAATACTATACCCCAATGCATTAAGATAGCGTTGTAGTGTCCCTAACTGAACATTGGAAGCCGCTTTCTCCAGACGACTGATAGCTTGTTGTTTTAAACCAGAACGTTCTGCAGCCTTACGCTGTGTCAGTCCCTGTTCCTGCCGAATTTGATACAGAATGCTAGCAAGGTCCAGTGCAGTTTCCGCAACAGCATATTCTTGTCGCTCCTCGTCGGAAAAGGCAGCAATATAATCGTCAATTTCATTGTAGGGTTTGCCGATTTCACTCATTTCTGCCGCTTCTCCCAGTCTTTTTTATACGTACGAGCACGCTCAAGTTCTCTCATATCGACTTTCTGCTGTTTCTTGACATATCCATTGGTCATGATAATCTCTCGGCCTTGCTGAAAAAAGAAGAAGACGCGAGCGATATTTTTGTCCCCAATGCGTAACTCGAAGATATCAAATTTCTGATCTACCAGTTCAGTAAGCGGTGGTCCGTGTCTCTCACTCGTCTCCAATTTCTTGATACCCGCAACGACGAGTTTATGAAGTATTCGATCCTGTTTCCTCAAATCCTTTAAAAAGAAGATAATCGGTTTGTTCCCGTTAGCATCGTAGTAAAAGCGAACACTAAACAGCATTGACCACCTATTATATCTTATATCTTACACATTTTACAACATCTACGTTGTATTGTACATGAGAAAGCTTTTTTTGCAATACTTGCTTAATAGCGGAACAACTTTATTTATCGTCTACATTTGTAGCCATTTCAATGAAAACGCAACAAATGTATCTCTTTTTGCGTCCTATATTGTACAATAAGAATTTGTTATTTCTTTTTCTACGCTTATTTTTTATTATGCCCGATTTATACTAGCGAGGAGTGGACCTTGCTCGATATTCATGCAAAAAAATCTACATCTGATAAACGCGATATTGATATTACAGATTGGGAAGATGTTTCGCTCAGCACATTGAATGCGCGACAGAAGCGGCGTTTCCAGAAGCATAAAGTGGCGGTAGTCGTATACTTTACCACTCATGACTCGCTCAATGAGATCGCGCAACAGCACAGTATTGATGCGTCAAATCTGCATGCGATGATTGAAAGATGCTTGCTGCATCATGAGGATGGGCAAGTGTGGGGCTTTCGCGCGTTGCTTCCTGGCGCGAATGTAGTGAATCACAAGCCTCTGGATGAGCAAGAAGTTTTAACTGTGCAAGAAGCCGAGCTGAAAGACGAAGAACGCGTTAACGATGGGGATGACGAGATTACGGTGAAGCGTTCTACGTTTGTACGAACCGAAGTGGTGAAGATACCCTCTATTCTTAGTTTTCCTGATATGACGCGTGCTCCATGTAACAACGAGCTTGGCATCAACAACAAGCTTGCCCCTGTCATGTCCGCTATGCCTATTTCTATCCCAACGGCATTATCGTTTCCACTGGTAGATGTCTCTGTGGTTGATGATGTATCTCGTCCTGGTAGCGATACGATTGGTGAGGAGGACGTGATACATCGGTCCCTACCAGAGGTCGTTTTGCCATATGATACGGGGAGCCAACCTGCTTATAGACATAGGACGAGTAGTGGGAAGACGGGGCCGCATAGAATTGTACGCAAACGGCGGATACATGATACGGTGGTGCAGACGCGACAACGGCGGAGTTTGTATCATGTGTTGAGTCTGGTACTCGTTGCGATAGTGTTGCTGAGTGTGCTTGTGCCGTTGGGGACCGGACTCGCGGCCTATAGCGTGTATAACAATGTGCGCAGCGTGGCATTAGATGGGGTGAACCATCTTTTGAACGTCAAAAATTTGCTGACTATTTCTAAGAGTGATCCGATGTCGGCCCTTGACGCGAAGAAACTTCAAAAGGCACAAACAGAGTTTAGACTGGCTGAAGACGATTTTGTACAGTTGCAGAGCCTTACAGACCGCTCAGATATTCTCTCACTGTTACAAGAGTCTTCGCCTGATTACGCGAACAAATTTTTGATGGCGCGTCATCTTGTACATGTAGCACTCGATGTATCGAAGATGGGGCAAGAGGTGAGCGGTGTTGCTCTGCTGGGTGCTAGCCTTACTCATAGTTCGCCGTTAGCTAGTGGCACAACAAAGCCTCTGGTAAGCGTTGCCGATATTGCCGCTATCAATGGTGCAATTGTGCATGCCCTGTACTATATCAGTGATATTCGTATCCAGATGAGTCAGGTGCGGATGAGTGACGTGCCGATCAACGATAAGCAGAAGGCGCAACTGGTAAGTGTGCTGACTGAACTGCCGAAGGTGCAAGATTTGTTGACGCAGGGGCAGGGGCTGGTCGGTCTTGTCTCATGGTTGCTTGGAGTGGGGCATGAGCGCAGGTTCCTGGTACAAACAATGGACCGCGCGGAACTGCGACCGAGTGGAGGCTTCACAGGTCAATATGGGGTGCTACAAGTTCAGGATGGACGCATGGCACCCTTTGGACTGCGCGATGTTGCCCTGCTCGACTATGCTGGCAATGGTGTAGAACTTGGACGACAGGCACCACCAGCGTACAGTAACTGGATGAACTTTGGCAACTGGGGTCTGCGCGACTCCAACCTATCCGGCGATTATCCGACAACGGCACGTATGAGTATGCAGGTGTTTCAAGATGAGGGCGGTGGACCCGTTGATGGCAATATCTCATTTACGCCAACCTTTATCGGCCATATCCTGGATGTAACAGGGCCTATTCACGTTGCTGAATATAACGAGACCATCACGTCGAAAAATTTGGAAGAGCGCTTGCACTACTATCAACAGGACTACAGTGCTATCGCGGTGGAGCATCAGAAGAGCAACGACAATAGTCATGCCGCGCGTAAAGCTTTCACCTCTCTGGTGGGAAAGATGTTGCTGGACCGTGTGCGTCACCTTCCAACTAAACAACTGGTGGATGTTGTGAAGGGAGCGGTCAAGGATATTCAGTCGCACGATCTGGAAATTTATTTCGCGAATCCACTGGCCGAGCAGTGGTTGAGCGATCATGGTTATAGTGGCGCAACGGACACTTTTGTGAAGCAAGATGGCTTTCAGGTTGTGCAGGCCAATATCAGCATTAGTAAGGCTAGTCAATATGTGCATACGACTGAGCATGACAACGTTGTGCTCGATGCGCAAGGCGGTGCGACGCATAACCTTACTATCACACTCGATTATCAGCAGACTGGGCAGGTCTATGGCTTTGATACCTATGCCGACTATATTCGCGTCTACGCGCCACAAAACGCACGGTTTCTCTCTGGCAATGGTTTCGATACGGGACAGGCGTTGTGTAATCCAACTCCTGTGAATCCACCCAAAAAGGGTGATCCGCCGCCAACTGGAACTGGTGGAACTACGCCCGTTACGGGTTGTAGTCAATACGATACCTTCTTCCCCAGCGATGCCCGCTACTGTCCCGACGGCAACTACAAACTCGGTGATCGCGGCTTTCAGCAAGCGTGGCCGATTGATAGTCTTGGCGAGCCAACGAGCCAGACCAGCGATCTGCCGGGACGTGCAATGTGGGGCGGATTGACGGAGACACCGAAGAACTGTATCTCAACAATCTCGCTTTCCTGGTATGTACCGCATGTCGTAAAAAATGTTCAGGGCCAGAGTCCTTATGCATTGCTTGTGCAGAAGCAGGGTGGCTACATTCCATCTGTCGAGCTAACAATTGACGACAGTGTTTTGAAGATAAAGGGTGTGAAGCCTTTTGGCTTCAAGGGTGATCTCGGTGTGGACAAAACCTTTTCTTTGCCAACGCGAAAATAAATGTGGGGGTCTGGTCAAAATAAAATTGACATCGCAACCAAGGCGCCCGCAAGGGTAAAACGCCCCCCCCATAGACAGAGGTTCGGCTATGGGAGGGGCGTTT
>CAXTUE010000093.1:0-11612 GCA_964247355.1 uncultured Ktedonobacteraceae bacterium
ATCGACACGCTCTTTGAGCCAGTGAATCATGACCACATCGCGCTCGCTGTATAAACGGTAGGTGTTATTGGCGCGTTCCGGCGAGAGCAACGTATAGCGGCGTTCCCACGCACGAAGTGTTGGCCCTGGTACACCCGTTTGTTGTACCACCGCTTTTGTATTAAAGACGGGCGTATCAGAGTACAACTCTAAATCAGGCGTTTTGATGAACTCCTCCCCTGCCATCATACGTTTTCTCCGGTCCTTATTGTCTCTGACGTGAAAAACAATGAGAGACACTGCATCCTTAGCGGCTTCTGTAGCATATCATACTGTCGCTCGATGCGTCCACGCTTTGTCTATACTTTGTTGAAGCACGACATGTGCAGAAGAGATGCATGAGTGATGCGATACGGGTAATATTGTTGAACCAGTAAAAACTATTTACAATGCAGTTTCTCTATGGTATGCTTGTCCCAACAAAAATTTTATATGGCATGCATGAGACATGTTCCTTCCCAGCGATATGCAGAGAGGAAGCACCGGCGGCTGAAAGTGCTCCTACCAGCAAGAAGAGAATACCCCTCCTGCGCCTGCACAGAGCAAGCAATGTGTACGCTTCAACCCCGTTAACGGTTGCACAAGCGCCATCTCTTATGCATCGTATCTCTGTAGGGGTCTAATTCATTACACCCTTTTCGGCACAGCATAATGTATACAGAGCAATTTGTCAGAGAGAAGCGGAAGCTGGGTGGAACCACGAGAATCGCGTCACACGCCTTTTCGTCCCATTGGGGATGAAAGGGCTTTTTTTATTGTCATTTTTGTATGGGAGGGGCGTTTCCCTTGCGGGCGCCCTGGTTCCCCACACGCGTCAATTTGGAATGTAGAAAGGCAAAATGTATGTCTGTAGAGATGGAACTCCAAAGCGCGGTCAACTACACGCCGCTTGAACGTATGCGCCACTCTGCCGCGCACGTGATGGCGGAGGCTGTGCTGGAGATTTTTCCAGAGGCGAAGCTGGCCATTGGACCCGCTATCGAAGACGGCTTCTATTATGACTTTGACCTGCCTCGCTCACTTACGCCCGATGACCTGCCCGATATCGAGCAGCGTATGAAGCGTATCATTGTGGGCAACTATCCCTTTATTCATGATAGCTGGCCTCGTGAGACAGCCCTGAAGTACTTCCACGAGAAGGACCAGCCCTACAAAATCGAACTCATCGAGAATTTGCCTGATGAGGAGGTGGGCATGGAACGCCAGAACACGTTCCTGGACCTGTGTCGAGGGCAACATGTCGCAACAACAAGCGAGATTGGTCCCATCAAATTGATGCGCGTTGCCGGTGCCTACTGGCGTGGTGACGAGCGTCGTCCCATGTTGCAGCGCATCTATGGCACGGCATGGTTTACGCAGGAGGAACTCGATCAGTACCTGTGGCGGCTGGAAGAGGCCCAGAAGCGCGATCATCGCAAACTTGGGCGTGAACTCAAACTGTTCGTCTTTAGCGATCAGGTTCCTGCTGGTGTGCCTTTGTTTCTACCACGCGGTGAGATGGTGCGCCATCTGATGGAGAACTACGTGCGTGAGACGCAGGAAAAATACGGCTACCAGCATGTGTGGACATCACATCTTGGCAAAGTGAGCCTGTATAAAACGTCGCGCCACTGGTATACGTATCGCGAAGATATGTTTCCTGTGATGAAGGGCGAGCAAGAGCAGACGGAAGATGACTCCTATCTACTGAAGCCAATGAACTGCCCACATCACGCCGAGCTATACAAATCACAGTTGCATAGCTATCGCGAACTCCCTGTACGTTACGCAGAGTTCGCCACGCTCTACCGCTATGAAAAAGCGGGAGCTTTGACGGGTCTCGCGCGCGTCCGTAGCCTTACTCAGGACGACGCACACGTGTTTATGCGCCCTGACCAGATACAGGACGAGTTCGACAACGCCTTCAATATAACGCTGGAAGTTTTCAAAACATACGGACTGTCCGACTATTCAATACGTCTCTCATTGCGTGATCCACAGAAAAAAAGTGATTATGTTGGCGATGACGCAGTATGGGAAGAGGCAGAGCGCACACTACGCAACATTGCCGAAAGCAGAGGCATTAAATACGAAGTGGGCATTGGTGATGCCGCGTTTTATGGGCCAAAGCTAGATATCCTGGTGCGTGACGCGCTTGGTCGCGATTGGCAGGGACCGACGATTCAGCTTGACTTCATCCAACCTGAAAACTTTCAATTAGAGTATATTGGCGAGGACGGGCAGGCGCATCGTCCGGTCATGATTCACCGCGCTGTCACAGGTTCGACAGAGCGCTTCATGGCCTTGCTCATCGAGCACTTCGCGGGTGCCTTCCCCGTCTGGCTCTCGCCCGTGCAAGCGATGGTCATTCCTATCGCCGACCGTCACCATGAGTACGCGAACAAGGTCTTGCAGATGCTCAAAGATGTAGGCATACGAGCCGAAGTCGACGGGCGCGGTGAGCGTATGAACGCCAAGATTCGTGATGCTCAGATGCAGAAGATTCCGTACATGTTGGTCGTTGGCGATAAAGAAGCCTCCGCAGAAGCCGCATCCGTGCGCCTGCGTACAAACATTGACCTCAAGACGATGCCGTTGACGCAATTTATCGAGCGCGTCAAGGGTATTGTCGAGACGAAAAGCTTAGAGTTGTAAAGAAATAAAAAGCATGCATACCAATCACAAGCAACGCCTGTGATTGGTATGCATGCTTTTTATTTCTTTACAGGTATTGATACGCTGGCAACGTCAGGAACTCTACAAAGGAGTCGTCAGTGATAATCTTGTCGATCAGTTCGGCAGCCGTTTGGAAGCGGCGGTTTGCATATTGCTGCTCACCTATGGACGTTTTGATCTTGTCCAGTTCCTCCGTCGTTAACTGGTGAAAGAGGTTGGTGTCGACCTTGCGCCCATCGTCGAGCACACCTTTGGGATTGTGTAGCCATTGCCATATCTGTGAACGCGCAATTTCGGTTGTCGCGGCATCCTCCATTAAATTGAAGATTGGCACACAACCATTGCCGCGTAGCCACGACTCCATGTATTGTAGGCTCACGCTGATGTTGTTGCGAAGTCCAGCCTCAGTAATTGTACCCTGCGGTACAGCGATTAGCTCTGCCGCCTTGACATGCACATCCTCGCGCTTGCGGTCAATCTGGTTTGGTCCCTTCATTACCGCGTCGAACTCCTCCATCGCTATCGAGACGAGGCCAGGGTGCGCAACCCATGTGCCGTCGTGTCCATCGGTGGCTTCGCGATGCTTATCGGCGCGCACACGTGCCAGTGCCTCCTCGTTCGCCTTCGGGTCGTTCTTAATCGGAATTTGTGCCGCCATACCGCCCATTGCATGAATATTGCGCCTGTGGCAAGTCTGGATGAGCAGCAGTGAGTAGGAACGCATGAAGGGGACCGTCATCGTCACCTGCGAGCGGTCGGGCAGAATGTAGTTGGGGTCCTGATGAAATTTCTTGATGGCACTGAAAATGTAGTCCCAGCGTCCACAGTTCAAGCCCGCCGAGTGGTCGCGCAACTCATACAAAATTTCGTCCATCTCGAAGGTTGCCAGGATGGTCTCTATCAAAACCGTTGCGCGAATCGTCCCGTTGGGAATGCTGAGTTCGCGCTGTGCGAGCACGAAAATGTCGTTCCACAAACGCGCCTCAAGATGACTCTCTAGCTTTGGCAGGTAAAAATAGGGACCACTACCCTTTGCCAACAAGCGTTTCGCGTTGTGAAAGAAGTACAAACCAAAGTCAAAGATACCGCCAGAGACCGGTTTGCCGTCAATGTGTACATGTTTCTCGTTTAGATGCCAACCACGAGGACGCACCAGCAGCGTGGCAATCTTGTCATTGAGTTTGTACGCCTTGCCCTCTGGACTGCTGAACGTGATGGTGCCTTCGATGGCGTCGCGCAAATTGATCTGGCCTTGTATCGTGGCATCCCAGGTGGGAGCGTGGGAGTCCTCGAAGTCCGCCATAAACATTTTCGCGCCCGAATTGAGCGCGTTGATCACCATCTTACGCTCGACCGGCCCCGTGATCTCGACGCGACGATCCTGCAAATCAGCAGGAATAGGGGCAACCGTCCATGTTCCTTGTCGAATGTGTGCCGTTTCTGGTAGGAAATCCGGCTTCTTGCCCGCGTCAAGTTCTGCCTGCCGTTGCTCTCGTTTTGCCAACAACTCTTCGCGCCTTCCCTCAAATGCGCGCGCCAGCGTTGCGACAAAATTCATTGCCTCCGGTGTCAATATCTCCGCGAATTCGGGCGTAATCTCGCTCGATATCTCAATTCCCTGTGCGTATCGTGTTGGACTTGTCATAATTTCTCCTCTCAACGTTGAAAAATAACAACTCTCTAACTATTTATTATGTCATATAAAAGAGCAAGAGAAACAAAACATACAAGCCTTCTGTGCTTGTATGTTTTGTTTCTCTTGCTCTTTTAGTGAAATTGCTCTTCCTCAGTGGAACCCGCTAATGCCGTTGTGGACGATGTGCCACCGGAGATGACCTGCGCTACCTCGTCGAAGTAGCCTGTACCGACCTCGCGCTGGTGCTTGGTCGCGGTATAGCCTTGTGCCTCCATGCCAAATTCGGCCTGTTGCAATTGCGAGTATGCCGCCATGCCATGCTGTTTGTAGCCAACGGCGAGATCAAACATGCTGTAGTTCAGGGCGTGAAAACCCGCAAGCGTAATGAACTGGAAGGCATAGCCCATCTTCGCCAGTGTTTGCTGAAAATGTGCGATGGTCTCCTCATCGAGCTTCTTACGCCAGTTGAACGAGGGCGAGCAGTTGTAGGCCAGCAGTTTACCGGGGAACTGTTCATGTACCTCGTCCGCGAACCGTTGCGCTTCTTTCAGATTTGGCTCTGAGGTCTCGCACCAGATGAGATCGCAATAGGGCGCGTAGGAGATACCACGTGCGATGGCCGATTCGATGCCTTGCCGCGTACGGAAAAAGCCCTCAGCAGTACGTTCACCTGTCAAGAAGCGCGAGTCGGTCGGGTCGATGTCGCTGGTGATGAGGTTCGCGCCATTTGCGTCAGTGCGAGCGATAATAATTGTTGGTACATCCATCGTGTCCGCCGCGAGACGCGCCGAGACGAGATGCTTGATGGCGGATTGTGTCGGAATCAGCACCTTGCCACCCATGTGTCCGCACTTTTTCTCCGAGGAAAGCTGATCCTCGAAATGGACGCCCGCCGCACCCGCCTCAATCATGGACTTCATCATCTCAAAGACGTTGAGCGGGCCGCCGAAGCCCGCCTCGGCATCAGCTACGATAGGCGCATACCAGTATGTATCGCCCTTGCCCTCGGCGGTCTGAATCTGGTCGGCACGTTGCAATGCCTGATTGATACGCTTGACCACGCTCGGTACGCTGTTGGCGGGATATAAGCTCTGATCGGGATACATCTGGCCCGCAAGATTAGCGTCCGCCGCAACTTGCCAACCACTTAGATAAATTGCCTTTAGCCCAGCCTTGACCTGCTGCACAGCCTGATTTCCGGTCAACGCTCCCAACGCCGCTACGTACGGCTCCGCCTGCAACAAATTCCACAAGCGTTCAGCTCCAAGTCGTGCAAGCGTGTACTCGATATGTACCGAGCCACGTAGACGACGAACGTCCTCAGCCGTGTAGGAGCGTTTGACTCCCTTCCAACGCGGATGCGTTTCCCACTGTGTTGTGGTATCTGTAGAATGTTGACCGTTCATCATGATGTACGTTCCTTTCTCGCTATAAGCCTGGACTGATGAAGAAACTCAGAATTTTTTTGCTATCGCTATGCCTAGAAGCAAGGATAACATGCTTTTACACAAGAAAGCTAGGATAATCGGAAAAAGGATGTGATTCTACACATAAGTTTTTACTTATGTGTAAATCTCTTGTAATGTCTCAAGCAACACATCTATCTCCGCGATTGTGTTGTAGAAGTGTGGTGAGATACGCACGACATCTCCACGAGCGGCGGTGTAGATACGCCGGTTTGCTAGTGTCTCGACAATCTGCTCTACCGTTTGCTCCGAGTGCTCTGGATGAGGACGGAAGCACACAAGGCCGGACCGTTCGCCCTCGCCCTGTGGAGAAACAACGGAGTAGCCCAGTCGCTCCAAGCCAGCTATCGCATGTCGAGTCAAGCCTAAAATGCGCCCTTCTACCGCTTGCATACCGCCGTCAATACTCTCAAACACGCCAAGCGCGGCATCGAGACCGATAATCGCGATACTGTTAGGCGTGCTGTACTCGAAGCGCGCTGCCCCTGCCTTAACAGGTTGTGTATGATTGAAGAAATCAAAGGGATTTTCGACACTGTACCAGCCGCGACGGGGTGTAGCAAGTTTCGGCAGTAGAGAGTCAGCGATATAGAGAATGCCACATATTTGCGAACCAAGCAACCATTTGTGGCTTGCTGCCACCATGAAGTCCACCCCAAGTGCCTGCACATCTATATCTAATGCGCCGAGTGCCTGCATCGCGTCGATGCCACAGAGAATACCACGCTCATGACAGTATGCTGTAATAGTGGCGATATCGTTGCGATAGCCCGTTGCGAACTCGACAAGACTGAGGCTCACCAGCTTTGTATGCTCATTAATAGCCGCAAAAATGTCCTCCGGCACAATGCGAGCATTCTGTGCTGGCACGATATGTAATTTGACGCCTTGCGCTTGCAGGTTAAGCCACGGATAGACATTGGTTGGAAATTCGCCCTCGCCACTGACGATTATGTCGCCCTCTTGCCACTGTAAGCCCTGCGCGATAGAAGTAAGACCATCGCCTGTGTTCGCGGTAAGCGCGACTTGCTCAGGACGTGCGTGAATCAGTGAGGCAAGGCGGCGATGTGCGCCACGCTCGTACTCTTCCCAACGCCCTTTATGAACGGCACCAAAGTCGCGCGCGTCGTCCACATATTCATGTAGCGAGCGCGCTACCGGACCCGCGAGCGGACCAATTGAGGCGTGATTGAAATAGATATTGTGGCGCGTGACCGGAAAAAAGAGGTGGCGCAGTTCTTTGACATCCGCGCCAAGCTCAAACTCGTGCTCACCCTCTTCAACAAGTAACAGCGATTGCAGCATGTCGTCCAGGTCAGGAAGCAAATTGGTATCTATGTTTGTCATGAAAATATTCTCAATTTCTTGCTTTATCTACATGGAAAAGCTCCAACTATAGCTGTTGGAGCTTTCCCTTTATTTCTTAAATGTTTAGTTACAGTATCTCCGCTACTAGTACTTTAGGTTCTGGAATAGGTAATCCAAGTTCTTCACTACCCTCTATCCACGTTTCGATAGCATCCTGACATTAGCTCACAGCTTCTTCATACGTCTTGCCGTGCGTCATGCATTCTGGCAATTCAGGTACAGTCGCAACGTAGATTTGATCAACTGGGTCCCATTGAGTAGTGACCATATTTTCTATTCACCTTGTACCCTCCTTGACTCTTCAAGAGCATTTCGTGCCGCAGTTTCCTGATAACGTTCTGCATCCAGCACCAGCTAAGGTGATTCTGTTTCTAATAGCTGGATGCGACCAGAAAGAATGACTACCTTTTGCTGGTCTATATGTAAAACCAGCTTTACGCAACATTGCCTTTAGTTCTCTAATCTTCTTTGGCATGCTTTATGGAGATGACAAAATACCCTTGCAACTTCTCAGATTAGTATAACGTATAGTGTCGCATGTTTCAAATCATGCAAGAGTTCCTTGTCACCCCTCCCCTCGCATATTCACATACCCCTACTATAGGTAAGGATGAGTATAATAGCAATGTATAATCTCCGTTATTGACAGAAAAAATGTACTATTTTTGTACCTTTTCCTATGAGCTAAAACGTGTAACAATACGTATAACAATTTCGGCATCAAACGAATTTTATGAGATAATGAAAATGTTGGAGCAAGTACATGACACAACCTGATGAGCAGATAAGCTCCGCAGCTCATGCGCAAGTCAAAACAATACTGGTAGTGGAAGACGATGTATATATCGGTGAGGTGCTGGTACAGGCTATCTCGCAGGAGACACCCTTCATTGCTATTCTGGTACAGAGTGGCGTTGAGGCACTCACTACAGTCAAAGGAATCAAACCCAGTCTTTTCATTCTCGACTATCAGTTACCGCGCATGAACGGCATTGAGCTATATGATAAGCTGCACACGAATGCAGAACTGGCGCACGTTCCGGCACTCATGATCAGTGCGCAACTTCCAACACAGGAGTTGAGAAAACGTAACATCAAAGGTATGAACAAGCCGCTTGATCTTGATGAGTTTCTACAAACCATCGAACAATTTCTGACTTGAACTTATAAGCACTAACTCTTTTTTATTTTGAGAAAGCTGGTCTGTCTACTCTTGCTGGGAGCGTAACGCGAAATCTCCGTCAAGAGCCTCTAACAGGTTTTGGAAGGCTTTGACCAGCAAATGGTTACGCAATTGGTAGTAAACTACGTTGCCATCGCGCCGCGATGTCACTAGCCCAGCTTGTGCCAGTTGGCGCAAGTGCTCAGATGTGGTGGCGGGTGAGAGCCTAATCGCACGAGCAATATCCCCTGAACGCCACTCCGGTAGCACTGCGTTGTTGTTTACATCAGGAACAGAAAGTAGTTCCAGGATATAGCGACGACTGGTATCACAGACAAGCGAAAGAAAAGCGTCTACATAGGCATCTATTTCGTGCGGACGGCGTGGTACTTATTCGTCCGCCCGTTCTTGCGATGAGTCGTGTGTAGACATATAACGGACGCCGTCATAAGCACAACTATTCAAAGAGGGACAAATTTTCCAGTTTATGGCACAACCTGGAGATTTCTCGACCAGAATATAATATCTTCTTCACATGGTGCAAGCAAGGGCAACTAGACAGCAAGTTGCGATGATTTTTTTGACATAACAATACATAGAAAGATGTAACGGACGCCCAATATGGTTTGGGGACTAGAGTTCGCATTTCCCCCTACCTATGTTATAATTCCGCCAATGTGTGTATTCGATTGCCGTTTATTTCATTGCGAACTTCCGTTTTTGAAGGCGATAAAAAGAATACGCCGACGAGAGAGCAGGTATACCTATACCTCGGAGACGTTGCCACGATGATCATTGGGAAGATTGTGAAATCGGATTCACATATCAACTACGTGTGCCAGATTTATGGCATGCATGAGGTACAAGAAAAACCTGGGCCAGCCGATTATGCCTTTGGACGCTTTGTACGTGTAGCTCTACGCCCTCCCGAAGCCGACTACGACCTGTTCGCATTTACAAATGAGAACAAAGACCCCACGACCTATGCAGTGGGCGTTATTTATGATACTATTCTGCAAAATCCTGCGTTCGGCTCACTTGGTCCACGTCTCTCGAACGAGACGCAGGTTGAACTTTTTTCGCCCGATTATATCACTGAAAAAGCTATTCTAACATATGTAATGATTTTAGGCATGATCGAGCAACGCACAATACGGGGTGAAGCACCTGAATATTTGTCCGCGACACATGGCGTACCTCTATTATCCTTAGAACTTGATAGCGAGATTGAAACGATGACCGACGAGGATGTGCGCGCCTTTCACTTTTTCAATGATCCCGCGAGTCCCGGCGATACTAGCCGACCCTATCGCGACGATGCCTACCTGCATATGGGCTACTTGCCGCATATCATCTCGCAACGCAATAGCTTGCTGCCGATGGTGACGCTGCGTATCATTGATCAACTCGAACACCTCTTTCCGCAAAATCTCGCGTTGCTCTCGATTGTCAAACGCAATTTCGCATGGCGACTCAAGGTAGAGACAACGGGCTAAGGGAAGGATATATTTTTCTAATGCAATCATTCGATACTACGCAATCAACGGCACGTCCCGTTCGCAAACCTGTTGGCATCACTAAAGGGCCGGGGGAAACCATTCACGAGTATACCTTTGTCTCACGTGACGATGAGCAGCAACTTAAAAACGGCGAGTATGTGTATTACGAACTGCCCGACCCGGAGCAAACGGGACTGAACGGACATACACCCCTACGACGTGTCCTGGGGCGCATTCTAAAACGTGTGCCGCTACAACTCTATCCCGATACCTTTCTTGGCGAGCCAGAGATCGCACCAAATCAAGTCGCGGCAATGGTGGGCTACAATTCACATACAAACGAACTATTTGAACTGCACGTCGCCATTATGGGTTATTATGATGCCATGACAGGCTCGTTCATCAATCCATGGATTCCCCCACAGTCGGGCAAGCAGATATTTCTTGCTGACAACATTATGCTGGCCGAGGTCCTGAGCCGCAAGCAAGATAAGCAGCCAGGCTCGGCAACGATTGGTTCGCTACTGACACGCTCGGTAGGTGCCGTCCCTATTGTGCTCTCGGTGAAGGATGTCGTCAGTACGCACCTCGCGATTATCGCTAGCACAGGCGCGGGCAAAAGCTATCTCGCCAGCGTGGTGATCGAAGAGTTAATGCAGCCGCACAACAAGGCCTGTGTGCTGATTGTTGACCCACATGGCGAATACGGCACACTGGACCGCATCATGAACTCGCCTCATTTCCAGGAACCTGCCGAGGGGCGCAGCAGTGGCTATCAGGCGAATGTTCGAGTGTATAAGCCGGAAGAGGTTAAGGTTCGTATCTCGTCGCTCAACATGGGCGATATGCGTCACCTGCTTACCGAGATGACCGAGAAGCAACAGTATTTGCTCAGTCGCGCCATGCGCCATGTCAAAGAGCGCAAGAAGGGTACGCCGTGGGGCGTCGCCGATCTCAAGCAGTCCATCAAGGCCGTCTCGAAGCAGAAGGACGATGAGGAGAGCGAGGGGGGAGCCGATGATTCAAGCACGGTACACGCGTTGAACTGGCGCGTCGAGCAGCGCTTCGAGAATAGTTTTACCTTCGATGATACGCAGCATCTCGACCTGCCCGAAATCTTCAAGCCCGGCCAATGTACGGTGCTCCAACTCAATGATGTGGATGAACGTGATCAGCAGGTCATCGTCGCGACCCTCCTGCGCCGCCTCAATACCGCACGTATGGATACAGAGCGCGGCAAAGTGCATTCGGGCGAGACGTATTTACCGTATCCGGTCTTTGTCCTGCTCGAAGAGGCGCATCACTTCGCGCCAAGCGGCACTGAAGTTGTCTCAACGTCCATTCTCAAGCAGGTGCTCGCCGAGGGCCGAAAATTCGGTATCGGCGTCGGTCTGATTAGCCAGCGCCCCGGCAAACTCGACGCCGACGTGTTGAGCCAGTGCCAGACGCAGTGTATCATGCGTATCGTCAACGAGATCGACCAGAAGAGTGTCGCATCAGCCATCGAAGGCGTTGGGCGCGACTTACTCAACAACCTGCCCGCGCTCTCGAAGGGACAGGTCATCGTTGCGGGCGCCGGTGTCAACACGCCCGTCATCTGTCGCGTTCGCACTCGCCATACTCCACACGGCGGCGAGAGCAAGGATGCACCAGATATGTGGCGTACCTACTTTAATGCCGAAAATCAGGAGAGTAAGAAACGGAGCGAGGCTCCTCTGAATGGCAATAAACCATTCAATTTGATGAGATAAATATACAATCATGTTTCGCAAAGGTCGCATGCGACC
>CAXTUE010000094.1:0-9850 GCA_964247355.1 uncultured Ktedonobacteraceae bacterium
GTCTTGATTCCATTGAGGGGGCGGGCGAGGTACAGACGCCTGTTCGCTATAAGGGCAACGTTCCGCTTGCGCTTGGCGATCCTATATTTATGCGCCATAGCAAAGCGGGTGAATTGTGCGAACGTTTTGCGCATCTTCTAACTGTCTCGAATGGTGCTGTTAGTGGAAAATACACGACGTATCGGGGTGATGGGCAGTGTTTTATATAGGTGAAAATATTCACATTGGAGAGCATAATGCATACCTTACCGTTAAATGCAGAAGATGAGCAATTAGTCGAGCAAGCAAAGCAAATTATTGCTACATATTATCAATTGAACAAGCACCATGTTGGTGCTGCTCTGCGGACAAGCTCTGGAAAAATCTTTTCTGCTGTCCATCTTGAAGCAAATGTAGGACGTGTTGCTGTCTGTGCCGAAGCTATTGCTTTAGGAAAAGCTATCTCGGAGGGCGAGCACGAGTTTACAACGATTGTTGCTGTACTGCGATCCGATGAAGATGAACACAATCAGGAGATATTTGTTGTTTCTCCTTGTGGTATGTGTCGTGAGCTTCTGAGCGATTACGGTCCAGATATGGAAGTCATCTTTGCACACAATGGCGAACTAAAAAAATGTGCAGTTTCAGAGTTACTTCCTGAGAAGTATACCCGCCAGTGGGGGTGATTTGTAAAGGAGAGTACGTGTTATGAATATAACAGTAAACGGACACTGGTCGAACTGGTCCGGCTCCGTCACATCGACACCAAGGCAGGTCGTCAAGCCTGTGAGCATCGACGAACTCGCGCATCTCATGAAAATGTATGGACGCGACGAACGCCATGTGCGCGTTGTTGGCGCGGGCCATTCCTTTACACCGATTGCACAATCAGACGACATTCTTATGTCGCTGGAAAATCTGCAAGGCGTTACGGATATCAACGCGGAACAAAACACTGTCACCGTGCGTGGTGGTACATGGCTCAAAACGCTTGGCGACGACCTGTTCAAGCGCGGATTAGCCCAGGAAAATCTCGGTGACATCAATGTGCAAAGCATCGCGGGCGCAATCAGTACAGGCACACATGGTACAGGTATTGCCTATGGTTCGCTTGCCACACAGGTCGAGGGCTTTACGCTGATCACTGCTGAGGGCGAGCGGCTTGAATGTTCTGCGGAGCGTAACCCCGATATTTTTAGGGCGGCTCAGGTCGCGCTCGGCACATTAGGCATTATCGCGGAGGTCAAGCTACGTGTTGTGGCTGTGAAACGTCTGCACTTCAGGAGCCAGCGCGAGAGTCTTGAGCAATGTGTCGCGAACATCGAACGCTACAAGCAAGAGAACGACCATTTCGAGTTTTACTGGTTCCCCTACACAAAATGGGTCCAGACCAAATTTCTCAATCAGACAATGGAACCCGCGAGCAAGAGTTCGCTGTGGGGCAACTTCAACAAGATTGTGCTGGAAAATGGTGTCTACTGGCTCCTCTCCGAATGGAATCGTAGATTTCCGCAATCCTCCAAGGCTATTAGCCGTATCTCGGCGCAGGGGATCGCGCCGGTCGATGAGGTGAACTATAGCCATCTGTTGTTCGCGACGCCGCGTGTAGTGCGTTTCCAGGAGATGGAGTATAACATTCCTGCTGAATACTTTAGCACCGTACTGGCCGAGATCGAGGAATGTATACAGCGTGAACAATTTGAGGTTCACTTTCCCGTTGAGTGCCGTTTTGTGCACGCAGACGACATTTGGCTCAGTCCCGCCTATCAACGCGAATCGGCCTATATCGCCGTTCATATGTATCGCGGTATGCCCTACAAAGCGTACTTCGCGGCAATTGAAGCCATCTTCCAACGTTATCAAGGTCGTCCACACTGGGGCAAGATGCACACACAAACCGCGCACAGCCTGGAAAAGCTCTACCCGCGCTGGCACGATTTCCGTCATATGCGCGCCTCGCTCGACCCCAAAGGCATCCTCCTCAATCCGTATTTAACAGCGTTGTTTGATGCTGATGGAGCAGTGTCTTCTGACATAAAGAATAATTCTGTTGTTGCTCCCAATTCGTAGGGACCACATTTATGGCGTCCGTGGCGGGCGATTTATCGCCTATCCCCCCAACAAAACCGTGGGTATGGGTCTGATTCATCACACCCCGTTCAGCGGGATATGCAATGGGGTGTGATGAATCAGACCCATACTCCTAGCAATTTGCTACATATCGAGGTAAAGTGTGCGTGTGCTGATTGTATAGGCGATAAATCGCTTTTGGACGCCGTAAACGTGGTCCCTACGAATTACAAAAGAAAGGCTCATTTTTATGGACGAAGCATCTCCTCTTGAGACCAGTGATGCCCTTGCTCCAACCGGCACTACACTGCGCAGTGGTGCGCTCGGTCTACGACACGCAATTGTTATTTCGGTTGCGGTCATGTCACCTGCGGCTTCGATCTTTTTTAATACGGTGCCACAGGCGGGTCTGGTTGGAGCGGCGTTACCACTGTGCTATGTCATTGGCTTTGTGGTTGCGCTACTGATGGCGAACCAGTATAGCGAGATGTCGCGTGAACTACCGTCGAGCGGCTCGGCCTATACATTTGTGACGGAAGGGCTGGGACCACGTTGGGGCTTTCTCACGGGTTGGATTGGACTTATAGCGATTGCGCTTGGCACACCCTATTCCTTTATTTTGATGAGCGCGAATCTGCAGGTGCTATTCTATCGCTGGTTTGGCTTCAATCTGCACTGGACTTTCTGGTTCGTCGTTGCCACTGGCCTCGTCTTTGCTCTGTGCTACACGGGCATTCGTCAATCGCTCACTATCGACCTGATATTCCTTATTTTCGAGACTGCCGTCTGTCTGGTTCTTGCCGCGATTGTGCTCTTTCATGTCGGTGGACAAGGTGGATTGACGGCGGATCCTTTGACTGGAAGCCTGTTACCAAAGGATGGCAACCTTGCGATTGGCGTTGTACTTGCAATCCTGAGTTTTATTGGCTTCGAGACAGCGGCGGCACTTGGCGAGGAGACGCGCAGTCCACATCGCAATATTCCGCGCGCCATCTTTGGTTCGATGATCGTCGCTGGCCTGTTCTACGTCCTGATGGCCTATATTGCCACGATTGGCTACGGCGTCAACAACATGGTCACGGGCTATGCCAATGACGCGGCACCCTTCGATACTATTAGCCGTCAAGTGAGTGGCGGCTTCTTTGTCGCGTTGATTGATCTCGTTGGCGTCTTATCGTTCTTCGGTGCCGCCCTCGCTACTGTCAACGGAGGAGCGCGTATTATGTATGCAGTGGGACGCGATAGAATGTTACCACGCTGGATATCATGGACACATCCTACGCGTCAAACTCCCATTGTGGCCGTGACATTTCTCTGCACAATCGGTCTGATAAGCGGTATTGCACTAGGTATGTTCCTGACTCCCATCAACGCCTTTGCGTTCTTGGGCACACTTGACGCAATCTTCGTGATTCTCATCTACATCCTGGTCAATGTCGCCTGTATCCGCTTCTTCTGGCGCAAGCGACGAGACCGCTTTCATTGGCTACGCAACGGTATCTTTCCAGTTTTGAGTACCCTCATCACTATTGGCATCTTTGTCGCCGCCATTGCCACGCCCGGTTCGGGCGCGCTCGCCACCATTCCCTTTATCGTGGGTATCTGGCTTGTATTGGGTATTGGCTTGTTGTTCGTCTTGAGAACGAAAATTGTGTAAATCTCCTGTAGAGCAAGAAGCGAGGCATCATGGAACGTATACATTCAGAAATACAACAGGGGGTTGAGAAAGTAACGGATACAACGCGACGTTCCCGAAGCATTGTGGCCGGAGTGATGTTCTTTGCGGCGGCTTTGACGATTGCCTACTGGGTGCTCTGGTTCGGCGGTGGACGTACACTGCTTGCCTCAAGTCAAGCTGCTTCATACTTTGTGTTTGAAAATGCCTTTCCTGCTGCGGATGCGTGGCTCGCTTTTACGCTTATTGTAGGTGCGATTGGCCTTATGCAACGTACATCGTGGGGACTGCTCTTCTCGCTTTTAGCGGGAGGTGCTGGAATATATCTAGGCTGTATGGACGTGCTCTTCGATCTCGAAAACGGCATCTATCTCATTCCCAAAGGTGTTGATCCTAGTTCTGCCATTATCGAGATATGCATAAATGTCCTGACATTTAGTCTGAGCATTGCCGGTATCGTCTATATCTGGCGAAATCGTGCGAGGTTGTTTTCGTCGTAGGGACCACGTTCACGGCGTCCAAAAACGATTTATCGTGTATGCTTTTTGTCAAGATGCAAGTATAGCCAATGAATTGGCGCATCAGCGGACGCTGTACACGGGTCCCCACGAATAAGCGTACTCAATAAGGCGGTAATTGTTAGATGTATATTCTATGTGTATATCAGGCAACTGAACTATGTTGTGCCATGCTCTGTGTGAAGCGCGAAAGCTTAAACCCGTCTACATCTACGGGAGGCTCCTTCTCTTGCACCATGCTACTGAGAATTTCGCCTAGCATGAGTCCGAACTTGAAGCCATGCCCGGAGAGGCCGGTCGCGAACATAACGCGTGGGTAGTCTGGTACTGTATCGAGAATAAAGTTTTCGTCGAGGCTTACATCGTACATACATGAGTCAACATGAACGAGCGATGCCTGACGTAATGCAGGAAGTAGCTTACGTGCTCTTTTCGTCACCTGACTGATCAGCAATTCTTCAATGGGTGTGTTTTCCTCCGGGTTTACCGATATGCCGAAGTTGTGTGAGGCGACTTTGAACCAGTTTGGTCCCTTACCTGTAACAGTGCTATGAATAGGAAATCCATACAGTTGATCGGCTAAAAAGGGTGAAAACACATCCGCACCAAAAGAAGAGGTGGGAAGATTGGCGAAATAAAGAAGATATTGTCTCGTTATACGTACAGGAAGCTCCAAACTTTCGATGAGCGAATGCACCCACGGGCCAACTGCCAGCACAACACGATCAGCATGTACAATCTCGCCTGAATGTAGCGCGAGACGAACTTGACGGTGAGGATTACCATAGTCAACTTGCTTCACACGACTGCTCTCACAAATCTCGCCACCTAGATCAAGAACGAGGTCGCGCAACGTACGTAGACACGTAGAGGCGTGTAAAATACCACCTAATGGATTATAAGTATACATGTCGAAGTCAGTTGTATCGAACTGCGGAAAACGCTGGTTGCACTGGTGCAACGAGAGGCGCGTTGTTGGAAGTCCCAGTTTGCGGAGTACCGAATAACTTGGGTCCGTGAAATCATCACCTTCATTGCCGAGCATCAGTACGCCAGTAGGTGAGTACAGAGTGCGCCGCGAAATATGCTCAAGTGCATGCCAATGTGTAAGCGCAAGCTGTACCAGTTGAGTATAAAAAGACTTTTCTCCATATTCAAAACGAAGTAAACGAGAGATGCCGTGTGATGTTGAACGCGTATGATCGACTCTTTCCTGCTCTAAAACCGTAACAGAGTGCATTCCCTGCTTCAGGAGGGCGTAAGCTGTCGAGAGTCCAACAATGCCTGCACCTACAATGACAATATGTTGCTTAGACACGATACGGATGATCCTCCCATTTTCTTGTATGGATATGTTCGAGTATAGCAGAGCATCTATTAAAAGTCAAGTAAGAGTAGTAATTTTTGTTAAAAATGTATCAAAATACATTAATTGTATTTGTACTATTTATTGTAAAGACATGTATAAAATATTTGTGTGAGGTATGTCTTCAAAAAGAACGCTACTTGTTTTCAAAGTGACGTACAGAATGTTTATTGTAGGTAGCCTTGTCTGTGCTGTTACAATACAAGAAAAAATGATCGAAGTGAAACTATGCAACAAGAACACCATCCTGTCTCTCAAACACGTTTTGTTGGTCCTGTAAATATTCTCCGTGGCGAACCGATTATGCCATCGTCCAAGTACTACACACTGCGCTACCTGTTAGCCGCGACCTGCGCCGAAGGTGAAAGTCGAATTGCTTTTCCGGCGCAGAGCGACGATAGCGATGCCCTTTTTCGCGGCTGTCGTGCATTAGGAGCACGCCTAGAATGGGAAGACGAGCAACACAGCATGTTGCGTGTGCATGGCGTTGGTCGTGAGCGTCCTATGGAACCTGTGACAATTAATGTTGGCAACGCGGGAGCCGTTCTACGCCTGTTGCTCGGTGTTGGAGCATTGTCGCCAGAGATAACATTTGTGACCGATTCGCCACAATCGCTCGGCAAGCGTCCTAATCGTGAATTATTGGAGGCATTACGTACGCTGAGTGTTGCCTGTGAAGGCACAGGCCCCGAAGGCTATCTTCCTATTACGCTACACGGCGGCAGCATACACGGCGGACATGTCAAAATTTCGGGTGCGCGTAGTTCGCAGTATCTCAGCGCACTGCTTTACCTCGCCCCCTTGATAGGGGAGACGTTAGAGATAGAGGTGATCGACGGTTTGAAATCACAGCCGCTTGTGCATGCAACATTAGAGGTCATGCAGGAGGCCGGTATAACAGTCGAACACGATGAAGCATTAACACGCTTTGTTATCGCGGCTGGACAATCCTACGCACCACGTACGTATGTTGTGCCAGGAGATTATCCTTCTGCCGCTACATGGCTCGCCGCGTGTGCAGTGTCGAAAAATCTGTCAAGCGAGATACAGCTAATGCGATTGCGGCAGGGCGATGAGGTTGGTGAGGTAGTGCTTGCCGCCTTTCGCGCAATGGGTGCCGGTCTATATGTCGAGAACGACACGGTGCGTATACGAGGTGGGCAACGCTTACGTGGCATTCAGGTAGACGGAGACCGCATGATTGATTGTATTCCAGTCCTGGTTGCGGCTGCCTGTTTCGCGGAAGGCGAAAGCGTCTTTTACAACATCGAGAGTCTGCACTACAAAGAAGCGGACCGTATCGAAGACCTGTGCGCCGAACTGAAGCGTGCAGGATGTGCTGTAACTCCCAAGCGTGACGCTATTGTTGTACATGGGCGTTCGCAAGACATAGAGGGCGGCGTTACCGTGGATGGACACAACGATCATCGCGTCCTGATGGCCCTCTCAATCGTCGCGACGCGCAGTCGTCGTGGTCTTACGCTCACAGGAGCCGAACATATCTCGAAAAGCTATCCGCACTTCTTTGAGGAACTGCAGAGTATGAGCGTTACTATTGCATGAAACGCCCGTAGGGGTCTACATTCTATTACACCCTCTCGACAATTGATTCTGTTGGAAGTATGTTGAAATGTTGCATATGTCCTTTCTGATGATCGATTGCTGACGCGGGTGTAATGGAATGTAGACCCCTACAGATGGTGCTCTTTCATAAATTCAGGCACGCCTCTGCTGCCAACCAGAACAGCTTTTCCCGCACGGAGGTATGGCTTGTCCAGTGGCGCGAGTCCCATTGTTCGCTACTTACATCATCGCCTCCATACAGCAATTGTGCGAAGGTCACACCGCGAAATTGCGCTACGGCAAAAAACGCCGCTGCCTCCATCTCGACCGTGATACATCCTTCGGCCCGACGACGTTGCACCTTTGCCGCTGTTTCACGGTAGAGTCCGTCAGTTGTCCATGTCTTGCCAATCACATACTCGCAGTTATGCGCTTGGAGGACAGCTTCGATTGCGCTAATGCCCGCAGGACTCGCGAAGACTTCACGCGCGGGTGGCAAATAATGATAGGAGGTGCCCTCATCACGTACGGCGACATTCGGCACAACAATATGTCCAACCGCGAGTGTGCCATCGAGTACGCCCGCGCCACCACAAGCGATAAACTTTTTAGTACCGAGCGCGATCATCTCCTCAAAAAAGCCAACCGCAAGCGGAGCACCAACGCCTGGATGAAAGATGGCAAGCCGTTTCCCCTCTATCATAACTTCATAGATGGGATGGCTCCCAATTTCACTCACCAGATGTCCAAGTACACGCGCCTCATGCTGTTGTACAAGTGTCGTAATTACATCCTGAAAAAAGCATGCCACGGCATGTTGAGGTACATCTGAAGAAAACGTTCGTCTAGGATTAAGAATAGCTTCTGGATTGCTATCGAATTCAAGAATAGGAAATTCTTGTTGCACGGATATACTCTTTCTCTTGCTGCGTTGTCAACACTCTACCTTAATGGTACAATACTCTTCAACGATAGCGGAAAACTCCATTGTGCATACGATAGAGATCATAGAGGAATTGCTAAGCCATTACAACAGGTTTTTTGATCGAAAGGACACGCCAATGTATAAATTCAAGGGTTTTGATAGTACGGATTGTGGCGATAGTATGTCCGCGCTGGAAGCGATGGTCAATGCCTGGATGGAGAGCGAGCAACCACGCGTACGCCATATGGCACAGACGATGCGGGACGAGCATATTTTGCTCAGCTTTGTATATGAAGAGACAAAAGAACTAGAGTTACGTGTGGCAACGGAGGCCCAAACAAGTGTGACAGGCAGTTTTCCCCGCTTTTTTGATGATGTCATCGGTGAGGAGCACTCTACCAATCCGCGCATTCCCGCTACGCCGCCGCCAATGCACTAACATATAAGGATAATCATGCCAACGCCATATCTTGTTTACAGTTCTCCCGATGGAGAGATACATGAAGAAACACGCCTACAGGCTCTTTCTTTTGAAGGGCGTCCACTAGAAGCTGCCGATCTGATACCTGCACCCGATGGAGTCACCTTCTCTATGATGCCGGAGCGTCTCGCCGTTGGCCACAAGCGGAACGGTGAGCGTTCTGTGCTGCCAGCTACACGTGGCTGGGCATTAGCCGCTCTCTTGCCTATTGGCTACACGCGCACACTCCTACCTGCTTACGAAAAAGTTCCGCATGCCGAGCCTTTGCCATTCTTCGGCTATAGTGCCGTTGCGGGCATGAATGGTCGCCTCTATCTCGCCGCTCTCAAAACCGATGAGCCGCGCAAGTGGCATCCACGCTCGTTTCCACGTCAGAAGCTAGAGCGGTTGGTACGGGAAAAGCAAGTGGCCTATCCAAACAATCGCGTTATCGCGCAACATGCGCACTGTGCCCTTGATTATTCCTGTCCAACCGCTAGCAACCTGTTCTTTGGACGCTGGGAGATGGCAATTGCCGTGTCTCCTGGCTGCAACTCGCGTTGTATCGGCTGCATCTCGAAGCAAGAGGAGGACGAGGGCTTAATCTCGCCGCAAGACCGCCTGACATTTATACCAACTGTCGATGAGATCGTCGAAGTAGCCTTGCCACACCTGGAAAGCGCGGAGGACGCGATTGTCAGCTTCGGGCAGGGCTGCGAAGGCGAACCGCTTCTGCAATGGCGACGTATCGAGCAAGCCATTAAAGCGATTCGCGAGCGTACCGACAAAGGTGTTCTCAACATCAACTCGAATTCCAGCAATCCGCGCTGGCTGCAACGTCTCTACGATGCGGGCCTTGATACGCTGCGCACCAGCACCATTTCGGGCCATCCCGAAACCTACAACGCCTACTATCGTCCCATTGGCTATACCTTCGAGCATGTCAAAGAGTCACTTAAAAGAGCAAGCGATTCGGGCTTGTATACCTCAATCAACCTTTTATGTTTCCCCAGCATGATTGACCGTGAGCGCGAGGTCGAAGCACTTATCACATTCGTGAAGGAAACAAACCTGAAGCTGATTCAACTGCGTAACCTGAATATCGACCCCGAAGTATTGCTCCCGCGTATGCCCGCACTCGACACGATGGGTAGCGCACTAGGCGTGCGTACAATGATCGAGACCCTCAAACGCGAAGTGCCCGATGTAGAGATTGGCAACTTCTCACGCCCTGTGAGACGTGCGCGGAGTGTGATTGGTTTTATTTTTTTTAAACAATTTATGGGGAAAAACC
>CAXTUE010000094.1:9860-11336 GCA_964247355.1 uncultured Ktedonobacteraceae bacterium
TTTTATAAATTTATTGTTATAAACAAGATTAATATTTTAAAAAAAAATAAACCCATCACACTACCAAGGCAATGACTTTCCATAGCGGAAGAAGCCACCTGTTGGCCCATTGTCGGGAAGCGTAACAGCCCATATAATGCTTGATGCACCTTGTTCAACCGGACCAGCCCCCATTGCCTCCATACCAGGAGCGGTAGCGGTCAAGCCTGGACAGACTGCGTTCACAAGAATACTTGTACCAGCTAGTTCAGATGCGAACTTCGTTGTAAGTGCGTTGATTGCAGCTTTGGATATACCGTAACTTGCGACCGCGCCTGCATTCGTTGGCAATCCAAACGCTGATCACCATGAGAGCCAGCACCACTGGACACATTGACGAGTCGACCATGCTTACTTTTGCGTAGTAAGGGCAAGAACGCCTGACTGACACGCCATGTGCCAAAAGGTTTGTTTCAAAAACGCTATGAGAAGCGTTTAAATCGGCTGTGCTCGCTTTTTCAGCCCAGTCAACAAAGGCAGCGGCGTTGTTTACGAGGACATCCAATCTGCCAAATTCCGAGTCTATAGCATGTACAAGTTGATAAACACTCTCGTCCTGCGTAGTATCGAGGGCATAAGTTCGTATGCCAAGCCCTTGCTCGATTAATGGTTGTGCGGCTGATTGAGCTTTCGCGCTATCTCGTGCAGTCAAAAGTACAGTCATACCTTGCTGTGCCAGTTGACGACATACCTCTAAGCCGATGCCGTGACTTGCGCCTGTCACTAGTACGAGAGTGGAATTCGTGTGTTTCTCATTATTCATTGGAGTCTCCTATACCATTGTAAGGACTGATTTATCACGTCCTTGTAGCATTCAATTGACGAGAAGGACGTGATAAATCAGTCCCTACAGCAACAAATGTATTCTTATTTGCATAGTATAGAGGAAACAGGGATAAAGACGATAACCTAAAGACGTGGCAAAATAACCAATTTCTATGATTGTGCAGTAGATACTTTTTTCTCCGCTATGCTTCGGCGATATTCAAGAGGTGTAAGCGAGAGCTTGCGTCTGAAGAGGCGGATAAAGTGAGTAGTTGCCTCAAAGCCGAGATATTCTGCAACCTCCCCAACACTAAGGTCGGTGTAATAAAGCAATTTCTTTGCTTCGAGCAATACACGCTCTGCAATGAGACTCGACGCCTTTTGTCCTAGTGTATGAGAGACGGCTTGACTTAGATGATTTGGTGTAACATGCAATAACTCTGCATATGATTGAACACTTTGCTTTGTAAGATAGTATTGCTCAAGCAACAAAAGAAATTGTGTGGCAAGTGTTGACTTTTCAAGCAAGCTCTGCCGATGCAGGGAGTAGCCTTCAAACAAGCCTTTGCTTTCAAATAAGAGTGCCAAAAGCAGAGCTTGCAGTATCTGTACACGATAAAGAGAAATGCCTTTAAATGTGCTCTCAAGACGTAAAAAGTGATTGCGTAATAC
>CAXTUE010000095.1:0-3818 GCA_964247355.1 uncultured Ktedonobacteraceae bacterium
GTCATACCCTGCGCCATCAGTTCGGCGATGCGCAACTCGTTCGGCTCTAACAGCGCACGAGGCGACTGCTCATCCAGGTCACGCACTTCTTGCACGCGATCCTCGATCTCAGGATCGACAAGACTACGACCATTGACAGCATCTCGTAACAAGGGTACCAACATACTCGGCAGCAGATAATTGCTCTTACGCACATAGGCGTAATGCGTCAGGATGCCTGATGCCCGGAATTCTCGGTAGTACTCATCGTCGTCTTGAATAGAGTAAAAGACCACGGGCATCCGTGGACGTTCGCGCCGTATCGCAACGGCTGCACCCACGCCGCTCATTGCATTGCGCCCAACGTGCGCATCCTGCAACTGCACATCCATCAAAATCACATCCATATCCAGTTCGAGCGCACGTGCCAATGCCTCACGCCCGGTTGCGGCCTCGCCCACAACCTGTACGTTCCCCGTCGCCTCAAGCCCCTCTCGCAATGCTTTGCGTAATGGCCCGTGATCGTCCACCAGCAAAAGTTTTATCATCGCCATTTTTCTTGTACGACCTTTTTCCTTCATATGAGGTATTCTATAAGCACTTTAAGTATACCAGTTCGGGGAACATATGAAGAGCGTTCGGGGCAACAAAAAACGCACACGAAACTCACCAACTAAAGCATGACCGTGGCTCGCCCTGTTCAACTACAACCTGCTTGTCCTCACAACGTATCTCTATTAGTATCACTATACAAAAGGAACTATTTCAATAGGAGTACATTGTGGCACATGGCTCTCAGAATGTAATGGCGGAAGAGACGCCTATAAAAGTAAAACCTAATCGCTATAGAATATGGCGTTTGCTGAGTTTCGCACGCCCCTACTGGTGGCAACTGGCAGGTTTGACGCTGCTGACATTTGTCAGCAGTGCGTTGACGTTAGTGTATCCGGCATTTACGGGCAAAATCATTGATAGCGTCATTCAGAAAAATCAGGATGCACTGCATTCGATTATTTTCTCACTGATCGCTCTGGCACTGGTACAAGGTATTGTTGGCTTCATACAGAGTTTCTGGACAACGGCGGTGGGCGAGCGTGTGCTAGTCGATTTGCGCACAAAAGTGTATGCCCACCTGCAACAGTTGCCGCTTAGCTTCTTTCAAGATAACAAGACCGGCGAGTTGCTCAGTCGCCTTACCAACGATGTAACGCTAGTTCGCGGCACGATTACGGGAGATGTGGTTAGCCTGGCGCAAAATAGCATAACTCTCCTGATCGGCATAGTGATTGTTATTGCAGGACCAGATACATTGCTGTCACAGGCGAGCCAGTTAAATATAAAGTTGCCAACGGGACATTCAACGGCCAGTTTTGGACCAACTCTGCTGGTTATAGCGTTAGTCCTTGTGCCAATTTTTATTCTGCCCTTCTTCACAAGCCGCTATTTGCGTCGCTACGTTAAACGAGAGTTAGCGACGTTAAGCGAGGCAACGGCGGCTTCCGAGGAGGCAATTGGCAACGCGAAGGTGGTCAAAGCCTTTACACGAGAAGATTACGAGACGAGCCGCTACACGACGCTTGCATGGCGACAATTTGGCATTACGATGAAGCGCGCACGTTTGTCTGCGGCAGTACAAGCGGGTACGACGTTGCTTGGGCTAACTGGACTTGCCATCTTTCTGTGGTATGGAGGAACGGCGGTTCTGAATGGAACATTGACGATAGGCACACTCACAACTATCGTGATTTATCTTGCAGTGCTCACACGCCCCTTTATCGAGTTGAGTAACTTGTATGGGCAATTTCAGATTGCGCTGGGTGCCGCCGAGCGTATCTTTGATTTGCTCGATCAACCGATGACGCTGGCGGACGCACCTGATGCATTCCCGATTCCACCTGTACAGGGTAGTCTCAGCTTTGAGCATGTAGATTTCAGCTACAATGAAGATGCACGGGTTCTGCATGATGTGTCTTTCGAGGCAGAACGCGGTCAGGTGGTTGCGTTAGTTGGACCAAGTGGTGCCGGTAAAACGACAATTGCCAATCTCATTCCACGCTTTTTCGATGTACAAAGCGGGTGTATTACCGTTGATGACTACGATATTCGACAGGTTAAAGTCAAAAGCTTACGCGAACAGATCGGGATTGTGCTGCAAGAGCCTGTGCTGTTTGGCACTACTGTGCGCGAAAATATTGCCTATGGACGACTTGATGCCACCCAGGAAGAGATTGAGCGAGTAGCACGTTCAGCAAACGCCCACGAGTTTATCGAGAAGCTACCGGATGGCTATAATACACTTGTTGGCGAACGCGGTGTAAAACTATCGGGCGGGCAACGCCAGCGTATCGCTATCGCACGTGCATTGTTACGCAATCCACGCATTCTTATTCTTGATGAAGCCACAAGTTCGCTCGATAACGAAAGCGAAAGCTTAGTACAGGAAGCCCTCGACCGCTTGATGCATGACCGCACCACGATTGTAATTGCGCACCGCTTGACGACCATCCAGAATGCCGACAAAATTGTGGTTATCGAGCAAGGCCGTGTCATCGAGCAGGGGAGCCATGAGGAATTGTTGGAGTTGGAGGGAGCGTACTACCGACTGTATACGAGGAAGTTTCAGGATTCGGTCGAAGTCTTGGAAAGCAGCACCTCATGATAGAAACTGTTCCTGAGGTTCAAGCCTTCGCACATTCACCACAAAGTCCATTACATCGGGTACAGCATAGGCAACGGTTAGTTCTGCGGGGAGATGACTTCGCGAACGTGGGCGTGTATGTAACGCTTCTGTCTCACTGGTCCAACCAGATTCGAGCCATGTGTTATAGGGGACAAATGTACACACTCCCCGTCGGGCTGGTTGGCGACGTGCATTGCCTGTATTGATAGGAGTAAGGGCTACGCGCTCGGCATGATGAGCAAGCAATTTTTGTGTATCAATGCTCATTAGAATTTGTGGTTGTGCGCGGTAGACACGACGTAGGCGACTGAGCCGTTCAGTATCGAGCCAGAAAAATACTTTTGAGTTGAGAAGTGTATACCATTCTTCAGGCGTCATATCATGTAAGCATCGTGCAAGGGCTGTAGGTGGCATGGGTTTCTGATCGCTGATGACAACTCCATTTGGCAGTTGCACGCGTTCGGCGCGGTGCTGATGTCCTACGCAGTCTCGCGCTACACCTTGTAGCCCTGCAAGGTCAAGTAATGCCTGTGTACTCAGTAGACCGTGACGTTCAATGGAGGGCCAGTTTTCTACTTGAGTGAGATGGTAAAGGGTGGATGGCAAGGACGTTGTAGACGAGAAAGTATGTACTTTATTTACCATTTTGAGATAGCTCGAAAAGTTGATCTGCACAAGCCTAATAAACTCTCTCGATATCTATACTTCATTTCCATTACCATCCCGCTTTAGTTGAGATAGTATAGCACAAGGGCAGAGTGGTGAGAAGTATCTACCAATTAAATAACTTTGTCACACAACCTTCCTCTACAGATCGCGATGCTGAAAACGCCACGCCCCGTAGATGGGAAGGGCAAGCGCGTAGAGCACTGACCAGATTAACAATGCTGTCGCGATTGGCGTGTCTGAGGTGAATGGTGTATTGATGCGCGAGGTTTGGATAAGGGTAAGCACGCCAGAGGTGAGATAGAACGAACTGCCATGCCAGAGGGCATCTGTCGGCATAATAAGACTCATGATAGTCGTGATGTTCTGTACGCTATCCTTCGCGTTGGGCGCGACAAAGGGCGCAATGAGCGTTACGAAACTTGCTACTTGCGCCGCAATGAACAGGACGAGAATAATGGCACCGTTGACGAGCGTTGGCACAGTTGCACTA
>CAXTUE010000095.1:3828-9381 GCA_964247355.1 uncultured Ktedonobacteraceae bacterium
AGCCCCAACAGCACAAGCACGACCAATTCAAGTACACCAAGCGCACTGAATGGGTTGGAAGGCCAATAGTCCGTTATCCGGTAGATAATGAGTAGGAACGCAAAAAAGACACACGCGGTATAGATCGTCAAAAGCAGAGCATAACAGAGCCATTTGCCAAGGACTATTTCAAAACGTTGTATTGGTTTTGGAACAATAATTGTAAATGTTCCTGCATCAATTTCGCCAGAGAGCATATTTGTGGTGAGCAAAATGGTGAGCAAGCTGCTGAGCAGATAGACGAGCCAGATGGCGGGAACGCTCATGAAGCCGCCTTCGCCCAGCACGAAGAGTTCGCGACTAATACTGACGGGACCATTGCTTACGCTGACAATAAAGTTGAACAGAATGGCAAAACCAAGTAACATCAATAGGCTGAGCAAGACAACGGCAAGAAAGATACGTTTGCGCATAGCCTCCTGAAATGTAAAGCGTGTTATTAAGAATACGCCCATAGACTTCCTCCTCATCCTTTATAGCTAGACATATCAATGGTATTTAAGAAGAGGTGTTCAAGCGAGCGATGTCGAGGGGCGAGCGTGTAAAGCCGTAGACCACATATGTGCACAACGGCGGCAATATCGGCGGCCTGCTCCTCGTTTTGTACCTCGACAAGCAAATAGCATTGTTTATCTGGATTTTCGCGTACGGAAAGCGCGACGGCACCAAGTTTGTGCAGCAGTTCGTTTGTGATGGCGTTGACATGCACATCAAATGTTAATGGCTCGTCGAAGAGTGATTGTGGAGGTCCAACCTTGAGAATATGGCCCTTATCAATAATTGCTACGCGGTCACAAATAGCCTCTACATCAGCTAGTTGGTGAGAGTTGAGAAATATGCTGACGCCCTCGGCTTTAAGGTGTAGTAGAATAGTACGCATATCATGCTGACCAACGGGGTCGAGGCCGGATACAGGCTCATCGAGAATAATGAGATCAGGTTGGTTTAATAGTGCTTGCGCCAGACCAATACGCTGTAACATGCCCTTTGAGAATGTACCGAGCTTATGATTTTCTCGGCCTGACAAGCCTACCAACGTTAACACTTCCTTGTAGCGTTTTTGTAATAGCGGACCGCGCATACCATAGAGTTGCCCATGAAACTCTAAAAACTCCTGTGCCTTGAGCCAGCGATGGAAGTTCGGCAACTCTGGCAGATAGCCAACGCGCCGCCGCATTTCAATGTTACCAATGGGTTGTCCCAGGACACGTACAGTTCCCTGCGATTTAGCCACAAGACCTGTGATAATTTTTACGATGGTGCTCTTGCCAGCACCGTTAGGACCCAGAAAGCCAAATGCCTCGCCGCGATAGGTGGTGAAACTGACGTTTTCTACCGCGACCAGACGATGATAGAGCTTGTATAATCCTTCGACCTCGATTGCGGGTACCTGTTGCTCCTTCTCCATGAGTAATTGCTTCCTCCTGGTGGATATTTTCTCGACAACCATTCAATTATGCTTCCTCCTTTCAAAGGAAAGGAGGAAGCATAATTGAATGGTTATATTATCGAAGCGAGTTTGCTGTGTTCAGAATTTGCGCTTTATCGCCGGTATTAGCAATAACAGCGTATATAATGCCACTCTTTTGCCAGATAATACCGCCATAGTTGATGGATTTGTCGACCAGCAACAGGCCTGCTGCACCATCGACTGTGACTTTTTCGACATTAGTCTGTGCAGAAGGCAGTGGCAACGGAACGGTTCCAGTGCTGCTATCGACACTCTGCCAGAGATTATGTACGTCTGTCGGCAGGTGCGGCAGAGAAAGCATGAACGTTTGCAGATCAGTAAGTGCATTTGCTGATGTTCCTTGCACAATGGGGCTTGGAACTTCCGCTATATCTACCTGCTTTTGGTTTTTACATGCATCTGATGTGACACTATCACACTCTCGAACATATTGAATGCCCACCCCTGGTTTGATGGTGATGCTATACACCGCTCCATTAAGCTGTGCTGGAATGTGTACGTTCCCGTCGCCCATTTGTTGCAGTGTGGCTCTTGCCTTCTTCTCGTCAAAGGTGAAAGTACCAGAGTCGCCTTTGAAGAGGCTATATTTCGGTGTGTTGCTGACTCCTTGTGGTAAGGAACCCGGCAGGAGCACCGGAAAGTGCGTATATTGCTCAACCTGCGCTTTCGTTGGATTATTGAGTGTTGTGATTTTCGTATTGCTAATCTTGATCGTGCCAAAGTTATCGAGATTACTATATAAACTTTGTGCAGTTTGATTGGCGTCTAAGCGCACAGGCTGAAACTGTTGTACGTGAAACAATGCCAGGAACTGATTTGCTAGTACGCCAGCATTGGGTAGGACAATGGCGGCTAACAAAGCAGCGGCAACAGCGACACCAATCCAACGGAAACGTGCATGTTTTCGTGCTGGTCGCGTAGGCATTTTTTGTACAGGAAGTGGAACGGCGCGCAATGCAGGACCAGATTGCTCTATGTTGATTTTTGTCTGGAAGGTTGCGAACGCCTTTGCTGTATTCGGTATAGCACTTCCAGCAGGCTTCAGGGTATCAAGCATTGCGTAGATATCCTGGCCGCTCTTGCTGACCTCGCGCTCGCCAGCACTACAATCGGCACATGATGCAAGATGGGTCATTGCAGCTATGTTTTCGCCGGTAGAAAGCTCGCCATCACGCAAGCTGACTAAAAGTCCTCGATCTAAGCAGGAATCATTCTGCTCGAAGGGTTGCTGTTCTTTCATTGTATCTCCTTCGGAACTCGCGTTCCGCACGTCCCAGTAGTGAGCCAACCGAGGCAGATGCAACGCCTGTGGCCTCTGCGATTTCCGCATAACTACATCCGACGCTACGTAGTAAAATGTATGCTTGTTGCTTTTCAGGGAGTTCTGCTAGTACCGAGCGTATCAACGCTGCTTGCTCTGCTGCCAACAGGTGCTCTTCGGGACTTTTCTCTATACCGTTTACATTGCCATTCTGTGTTGCTCTATCGCCCGCTTGCTCTTCGTGATGGGTGCGCCGTTGCTGAGAGCGCAGGGCGTTCAAGCTCAGGTTTGTGGCGACGCGACAGAGCCAAGACCGTTGTTCGCCCTCGGTTGGCGCGGAGGGAGGCATCCGATAGAAGCGCAAAAATACCTCTTGCGCGATATCATCGGCCTCGTCACTCCTGCCAGTACAGCGATATGCAAGCTGGTACACGAGTGGATAGTAACGCGTGAACATGGCCTCAAACGACTCATCCTGGGGCGGAGCAACGAGAGACTCATTTTTTCTTTCTACTACCATGCCTCTCTTTTCCTTATCTATCGTTCAGAAAGATGTTTTCGCAGGTACGTACTCTACAATGCATCTATAAGACACCGCTCATGGGAAGTTTGTGACAGGTGTTTTATCCAACAATTTGCAAAAGCAATGCGCCAAGCTCGACGCGTCGAGCTTGGCGCATTGCTTTTGCAAATTGTTGATGAGAAAGAATTAAAATACACCTTCATAAATCGCTTCAACAGATAGCTCTAAATCGAACTGCTCAAGCTGGATTATTTGTCCTATGGAGAAGCGTTCTTGTGTCCAATCTGTTGCACGACGATAAATCTCGACATGCTGTTCCTTCTGGCTTACTAGCACATAGACTTCAAGTGTTTTACAACGCATATAGCGTGCAAATTTCTCTGTTCGATTGTAGCGTTCCGTGCTAGGCGAGAGGACTTCAACAACAATAAGCGGAGAGCGAATCATGAAAGGTTTGAGATGTTTATCCTCATCCCAGTCGCCTCGATCACATGTCAATACAACATCTGGAACTACGGGAGGCTTGCCAGGAATCAGGACATATTGGTCTCTATGAGTACGACAAGGGCCACTTCTACCTAATTGCTCCCGAAACAAGAACTCGATGTTAGCAGAAATAGCACTGTGTTTTGGTGTTGAGCCAGTCATATCATAGACAAAACCATCAATAAGTTCATAGCGATATTCGCTTTCAACGCTTATCATTTGCTTGAAAGCATCCTCTGTCATGCGAATGCCATGTATATCATCGCTTTGTGGATTTGCAACCATTGGCCTCACCTCCTATTTTCGGAACTCGCTTTATCGCCTAAAGTATAGCATACAAGAGAAATAATTATTCCATCTGCTGTAGAAGATTGTCAGCAAAAAGTTTCTACAAGGGGCTTTACCAACTCAACGATCTCCTCGTGAATCTCTTCCTGTGTTCGTGAAGCGTCTACTACTTTGATGCGCTCTGGATAGGTACGAGCAAGGTCTAAGAATGCTTGGCGCAGCGTTTGATGGAAGCGTTCAGATTCAGTGTCGAAGCGGGATTGTTGTTCTCGTAGGCCGCTTGCATCTTGTGATACGTCTGTTCGAGCTTGTACTTGTGTGGGATCGAGGTCGAGCAGGATGGTCAGGTCGGGAACGTGCTGTTGTGTCGCGAGCATGGAGATGTGCATCACGAGGTCGACACCAACGCCACGCGCAACACCTTGATAGGCAATACTTGAGTCGAAACAGCGGTCGGTAAGAACGTGTATGCCTTGTTCTAAAGCGGGTAGAATGAGTGTTGAGAAGTGCTGGGCGCGGTCGGCTTGAAACAGAAATGCTTCGGCACGGGGCGTAATCGTAATGTCGGGATGCTCGAAGAGGATGCGCCGTATCTCGACACCGAACGGCGTCCCCCCAGGCTCACGCGTATGGATATAGGAAATACTACGTGTCGTGAGCCATTGCTCGAGTAGACGCATCTGTGTACTTTTGCCAGCACCGTCGAGACCTTCAAACGAGATTAACCTTCCCCTGCTCATACTCCACCACTTCCTTCGTTAGTGCTTTCGGTCCGTGCGGTACTCTTCGTAATCCCAGTCAAAATATGGTTTGGGCAGCATATCTTGTGGCGTCCAGTCACTACCGGGTTTACCGTACTTGCCGCGATATTCTTTGAGCGTTTCTCCGACATACTCGAAGGTAAGCTGGCAAATGCGAAAGTTGACGGGTACCCAGATAACGGTCTGCGTGTGGTTGCTGATTTCCATTGTCCAGCGATTGATATAGCCAACATCGCCGACACCGGCGCAGCGACAGACGGAGAGTCCCGAACGCGCAACGGTGCTACGCGAGTACATTTTCGCAAGAAAGCCATTGTGACCGCCGATAACCTCTTGTGTGTGAGCGAGAATAGTGGTGCCGGGACGAATGGCGATTTTGCCGCCCTGCGCTTGCCGTGGCTCGCCCCAATAGCTACGAATCTCTTCGGGGTTATCCAGGTGCATCACCTCGACATTGGCATCGCCCTGAAAATACCACTCGCCGAGCCGACAATCATACGAGTTTGTCCCCAGATGACGACGGTCAAATGGCTCGATCACGATATTGCCGTTCTCTCGCTCTTCCAAAATACGTTTATCGGACAGTAACATGGTTGTGCGCTCTCCTCTTGACACGTTCATACATATACATTCTGTAGGGGTCTAATTCATTACACCCTGCTAGCAATTGACCATGTGGCAAGAAATTGATGTAACATTTTCAACATGTCCTTCAACATTGTGA
>CAXTUE010000095.1:9391-11336 GCA_964247355.1 uncultured Ktedonobacteraceae bacterium
ACATTTACTCATTGAGCTTCAACATTTTTAATTGCCAGAGGGGGTTAATGAATTAGACCCCTACACACGTTTCATCAAACCGTTTCACTTGGCCCTTACAAAGCATGGGATGTATTCATGTAACGCCTATTATAGCGTGTCAGCGCAATAGAGAATATGTGTAATGTAGGAAAAAACGTTATTCATGAGCCAAAATAGCATAGAGATAGGAAACCAAATTCTTCCCTGTCAATCTATATTATCTCCTCCAACTCCTCTACATCCTCTTCCACAGGCACTGTACGAGCCAGATCAACATCTATCCAAATGCGCTCGATCAGGTCTTGGGCCGCTTGTGAGTTGGTGAGAGCACCCTGGAACGAGAAGAAGGCGCGGTCGTCGCTGTGGCGGTGTATCCAGCGACTGATGATGTTGATCTGGTCAACTTCGGCTTTGCCGACGATGCTGGGTGCGTCTCCCAACGAAGCGGCTACGTCGAGCAGTTCGTTGATAGCTTGTTTCATGGCTTGCGGCTCGTGCGGGACGGGACGTTGCTGGACGAGGCGACCGTGACGGATGAGAAAAAGTTCGTTATGATCCTCGGTTGCTGAAGGGTAGACGATGAAGAGATTGTTGGCCTCGACCGCTCCCGTGATGAGGCGTTGCCCGATCAGCACCTCGTCGGCACTGCGTATGGCATCGCGGAACCATGCGGCGCGCTCGAAGTTGAGATTGTGCGCGGCATCGTGCATCTGGCGGCGCAGGCGTTCTAGCAGGTCCTCGCGCTCACCGCCCAGGAAGGCGCAGACTTGTTCGATGACCTTATGATATTCTTCTGAGTCGACGCCACCACGACATGGACCAGAGCAACGGTCAAGATGGAGACGTAAACAGGGATCAGAGGCTTTTGCCTGTGGTGGCAACGAGCGAATACAGGTGCGTACCGGAAAAACCTTCTGTACCAGCTCGATGGTCATGTCAACCATGCGTCGGCTGCGGAATGGGCCGAAATAACGCGCACCATCGGCGGCAACCTCTTTTGTCGAGTACACGCGTGGAAAGGGATGTTGTATGTCGATCTTGATAAAGGGATAGAGTTCGTAGTTGCGTAACTGCACGTTGTAGACAGGCTGCAGTGCTTTGATCATTTCGGACTCACGCAACAAAGCCTCAAGCTCCGATCCCATTACAATCGGCTCAATTTCTTTGACGGTCTGGAGCAGTCCATCCATTTTGCGCGTATAGCCGAGAGGGTGACTATAGTATGAGGCAAGGCGGTTCTTGAGGTTTTTAGCTTTGCCGACATAGATCACCTGACCATGCTCGTCTTTCATCAAATACACACCAGGCTTCGTTGGAAACTCACGTTTCCATGCAGCATTAAGGAAAATACTTCCGTTTGGGCGCGTCATAGGATATGCTGACGAGGCGAGTTTGCCATCGGCACGCCAATTTCCCTCCTTCTCAGCAGAAGGCGTCTGAGTAATATCGCCGCTCCAAGCAACAGGCAGTTGTAGACGACGACGTAGCTGGCCGAGGGTAGAAATGTTTTGCTGTCGTGCTAATTCAAGGATACGCAGAAATATGGCGGCAGTGACGGTGGCATCACCAAGTGCGCGGTGTCGGATAGCGCTAGGAAAATTGAGATGTCTTGCAACCATATAGAGCTTGAAACGCTTGAGACCGGGACAAAAACGCCGGGCAAGCGGAATTGTATCGAGGCCATCGGGAGGAAAAGCGCGTCCAACAAGTTGCGCCTCGTAGGAAAGAAAACCGAGATCAAACCCGACATTGTGACCGACGACGATAGCATCATTGATAAAGTGCATTACGTCGGGCATAATCTCTTTTGCGGTTGGCGCGTCGTTGACCATTTCCTGCGTGATGCCGGTGAACTGTGCGATAAATGGAGGAATGCGACGAATGGGATTAATCAGCGTTTGAAACGAGTCGATAGCCTCGCCAC
>CAXTUE010000096.1:0-3484 GCA_964247355.1 uncultured Ktedonobacteraceae bacterium
TGCACCCGCTTGCAACAAGAGACGCGCCAGTTCCGGCGATTTGACCGTTTTCAAGTGAGGTCGAACAGAGACGTTTCGGTTTCTGAACGTCGCCATTAATTTCGCGATGTTTGCCTCCATTAACGGCAAATCAATAATCATGGCGGGCGTATCAAGGGTCTCTATGGCATCGCCTATCTGCGGGTTGTACATCTCGTGTTCCTTTTCGCTCTTAACAACGGTATGTAGGTACCGATTTATCCCGTCCTCGTCTACATTCTTAATGCCAGAAGGACGGTATAAATCGGTCCCTACATCCGGCACATCCTTCTTATCAAGCATTGCGATTTCTACATATTCTATCATCTAACCTATACCCGTTCTTTGACATTCCCTTTTCAGAAGATATAATGCTGCATAGCGCGTGTTTTTCAGTTCTATAGAAGCGAGGAAAAACTATGCCTGTTTCCACGACAAACTCCAAAGTGATCTACGACGCATTGAAGGCATGTGATATCAAGATTATGTCGGCCCTGCCTGAGACGTGGCTTGTACACCTGATCCGTATGGCCGACGAAGACCCTGACGTGACGCTTGTGCGGCTTGCGAAGGAAGAGGAAGGCATTGGCATTTCTGCTGGTGCGCATCTCGCGGGCGTAAATTCAGCATTGCTCATGCAAAATCATGGTTTCCTGGCGGCCATCAACCCTATCGTCTCGCTGGCCCTGCTCTACAAAATTCCACTGCTTATGCTCATCTCGCTGCGCGGCTCCTTTGGTGAGAAAGATGCGTGGCAGACGCAAGGCGGACTTGTGACGGAGCCTATTTTGCGCGCCATGAATATTCCCATCTGGCATCTCACCGACGCAAGCGATATGTACCGTCGTATCAGGGATGCACAGACACTGGCACATGCCTCGCTTCACCCCGTTGCCGTCCTCTTATCGCGCGATGTTATGTGGGAGGAATAATCCTCTTATGCTGATCGACAACGAAGTTCTCACTTCTAGCTTCGCTCAGTCGATCAGAAAGGAGTAGTTTCTATGCTTCGTACAGATGCACTACAGGCGATCTATCCCGAACTAGAGCAGCATATCGTCGTGACGATTATGGGCGCGGTTGCGGCGGAGTTATATACACTGGGGCATCGTCACAATTTCTTTTATCTCGAACATGCGATGGGCCTTGCATCCTCGATGGGGCTAGGTATCGCGCTATCGATGCCACAACATAAGGTGATCGTCATAGACGGCGATGGCTCGTTACTCATGAATCTCGGCACCTTGAGCACGATGGCGCGCTACAAACCGGGAAACTTGCTACATCTCGTCTTCGATAACGAAAGCTTGCTCTCCGTCGGTGGCTTCCCCACGGCAACGGCCACTGGAACAGACCTCGCAGGAATTGCTAGAGCGTCCGGTATACCTTCTGTTGCAGAGGCTAATACGCTAGAGCAATTGAAAACGAGCGTCACGAATGCACTCACCAGCAACACATTGACGACAATCGTATCGAAGGTCGAAGCCATCGGACCAAAGTCGTTTTCTATGGACTTACCGCTTTTGGAGAACCGTTTCCAGTTCAAGCGCAGTTTGGAAGCGATGAAGCGTCAAACAGAAGTTTAAGGAAGGACTTACAACAAGATGTCAAGCAACGTCTTAACACAACTACTAACAGAACTCGCTTCAGGCCAGCTAAAAATTATCGACTTGACCTCACCTCTAGGACCAGAGACACCCGTTATTGACTTACCACCACAGTTTGCGCCATCCCCCGGTGTCACGCTTACGCAAATTTCGCGCTACGATGAGAAGGGGCCTGGCTGGTACTGGAATGTGATTTCGATGGGCGAGCATACGGGTACGCACTTCGACGCACCTATTCACTGGGCAACAGGTAAAGACTTACCCAATAATGCAACCGACACTATCTTACCAAGCAAGTTTATCGGTCCAGCCTGTGTAATCGACATAACGCGCGAGGTGGAGCAGTCGCCGGATTTCTTGCTCATGCCGGAGCATCTTGAGCAATGGGAAGCTCAACATGGGCGTATCCCGTCAGGCGCGTGGGTGCTACTACATACAGGGTGGAGCAAACGAACGGGTCGCGAAGAGTTTTTGAATGTGCATACAGACGGTCCACATACACCAGGATTTCATCAAACCACCTCGCAACTATTGGCGAACGAGCGCGATATTCTCGGTGTCGGTGTCGAAACAGTGGGAACGGATGCTGGTGCGGCTGGTGGCTTCAATCCACCATTTCCCAATCACACATTCATGCATGGTGCTGGCAAATTCGGCATTACTAGCCTGATAAACCTGGAACTACTGCCACCAACCGGTGCTATCGTGATTGCCGCTCCACTTAAGATTGTGAACGGCTCTGGTAGTCCACTACGCGTGCTTGCGATTGTACCTTAGAGAAAATAGAGCAGGGCTGTCACTCATCATGCGGCGAGTGACAGCCCTGCTCTATTTTCTCTATAACTAATTTTTGTTCTCCACAAGATATTCCTGTGGATTGCGCTCAAAGTGACGCTTGCAGGAAGGGCAGCAGAAGTAGAACTCGCGTCCATCGTAAGAAGTATGATGTCGCGCGCTTGCTATTTCTACAGTCATGCCACACACCAGGTCTATCGCGGTTTCAGCTATTGAGGTTACGGGTTCGCTTTCATGTACATGCATTTCGTCAAGAACAGGTGAGTGAGTTTCACTTGCTCTATGGCTCCGTCTGCGCACCTGTACAAGTTCCGCGAGGATGCTTGACGCGATCTCTTCTGGCGTGACCGCTCCTATGTCCAAACCAGCAGGTGCTTTGAGGCGCGCAAGCTGCTGCTCTGTTATACCCGATGTTCTGAGATAGTCCCGATAACTATCGGCTCGCCGGTGACTGGCCACCAGACCCACATAGAGAGCAGGGCTACGAAGCGCGTTCTCAAGTGCGTCCTCATCATACTGGCCATGTGTGGCTACAATGATGAATGTACGCTCGTTCATTGCTACCAGGGTCAAATCGGGGCTATCAAGCTGAGTGACCGAAAAATCGAGTACAGGCGCGATCTGGCTCAGGGCAGTGATAACAGGTGAGTCCCCCACAAGCACAAGTTGTGGACGTGGCAGATGAGGTTCAATATAGATATCCAATACACCTCCACTTGTGCAGGTCATAGGGAATACACGCACGTCGTCTCGTACAATGCCTACATCCTGTGCGCCGAGACGCAGCAGATAGGCATCCCCTCCTTCGTGCAAAACGCGCTGCGCCTCACGTATGACGACAGGTTGAGCGCAACTGCCACCAATCCATCCCGTTATCTGTCCATCTTCCTGTATCAGTGCCTGCGCTCCCGGTTTCGCGGACGTTGGACGTTCGCACCACACCACCGTTGCCAGCACAAACGGTTTTCTTGCGCGTGTCAACTCCTGCGCAAAATCAAGTAATGACATGATGTTCTCCACTTGATGAACTTGTTGTGTTTTTGCACATATCACCGCTACTGAGG
>CAXTUE010000096.1:3494-11334 GCA_964247355.1 uncultured Ktedonobacteraceae bacterium
TATCACCTCAGTAGCGGTGATATGTGCAAAAACACAACAAGTTCATCAACGAGCCGCCTGCGGCGAGGACACACTAATCAGATGTCAAACCTTTTTCCTTGAGGACATTCCATACTTTCCAGGGCGTGAGCGGCATGTCGATGTGGCGCACACCAACATGGGCAAGCGCGTCTACCACGGCGTTCACAATCGCTTGTGGCGCGCCTACGGTTGGTGATTCGCCGATACCTTTCGCACCAATCGGATGGTGTGGTGATGGTGTAACGGTTCGATCAATCTCCCAGTTTGGCGTCTCCATCGAGGTCGGAATCAGGTAGTCCTGGAAATTTCCACCTTGAATGTTTCCGTCCTCGTCGAAGGTAATCTCTTCGTACATCGCTGGTGCTAAGCCCTGTGTCAGACCTCCATGTACCTGTCCCTCGACCACCATAGGATTGATAATGGTGCCGCAATCATCTACCGCCATGAAGCGACGAATATGTACCTCGCCCGTGCCGCGATCAATATCGACAATACAGATGTAGGCACCAAATGGATAGGTTAGATTGGGTGGATCATAATAGTTGACCGCCTCCAATCCAGGCTCCAGATACGGAGGACAATTTGTGTAGGCTGCGAACGCGAGTTCTTGAATGGTCTTGCCCTTACTCGGCGCGCCCTTCACAAAGAAACGCCCCGGCTCCCACTCAAGGTCCTCTTCGCCAACCTCCAGGAGATAGGCCGCGATCTTCTTTGCCTTTTCGCGCACCTTGCGCGCCGCCAATGCAGTTGCAGCACCCGCGACAGGTGTACTACGGCTTGCATAGGTACCTAAGCCATAGGGGGCAGTATCGGTGTCGCCATGTTCAACGTCGATATCGTCGGGCGACATACCGAGTTCAGCACCGATAATTTGCGCAAAGGTTGTTTCGTGTCCCTGCCCTTGCGTTTGCGCACCGATACGCGCAAGAGCTTTGCCAGTTGGATGCACACGTATCTCACAACTATCGAACATCTGGATGCCCGCGATATCGAAGTGCTTGCCTGGGCCAGCACCCACGATCTCGGTAAAGGTCGAGATACCGATACCCATCAACTCGCCTTTTGCACGCTTCTCCAACTGCTCGCGACGTAGACCTTCATAGTCCACGTTTTTCATTGCCAGGCGTAACGAGCCTTCGTAATTGCCGCTATCAAAGGTCCAATCAAGGGCCGAGCGATAGGGAAACGCTTCGGGCTGAATAAAGTTTTGCAGACGCAACTCCGCCGGGTCTTTCCCGATATCGTGCGCGAGCGTATCCATCATACGCTCAATCAAGTACGATGCCTCGGTGACGCGGAACGAGCAGCGATAGGCAATACCGCCAGGAGCCTTGTTGGTGTGTACCGCATCGACATCTACAAAGGCATGCTTAAAATCATAGGAACCCGTGCAGATGTGAAACAGACCAGCAGGAAACTTCGTGGGTTGCGCAGCCCCGTCAAACGCTCCATGATCGGCCAGTGTATGTACACGTAGCGCATTAACCGTCCCATCTTTACCAGCAGCAAGTTCGGCGTGAATATGATAATCCCGTGCGAAACCGGTACTGCCGATATTCTCAGAACGATCTTCAATCCACTTTACAGGCTTGCCCGTTTTCAACGAAGCCACAACCGCGCAGACATAGCCCGGATAAATCGGCACCTTGTTCCCAAAGCCACCGCCAACATCGGGCGAGATGACGCGAATGCGGTGTTCTGGCAGACCAGCAACAATCGCGAAGAGCGTACGATGGGCGTGTGGTGCCTGTGAGGTAAGCCAGATAGTCAGCTTTTGCGTTCCCTTGTGATAGTCAGCGACACAGCCACATGTTTCAATCGGTGCGGGATGAATACGTGGAATGTACATGTCCTGTTTGATGACAACGCCATTCGCCTCAGCATCTACAAAAGCTTCGTCGGTTCCTGAACGGTCCCCCACTTCCCAGTGATAGATTTGATTCGTGGGTTGCTTGTCTTTTTTGTCGGGACGTAACAACGGCGCGTCTGAATCAAGAGCTTTCTTGGGATCAATCACAACCTTTAATGGCTCATAATCAACATCAACGGCGGCGGCACCATCGGCGGCGGCATAGCGACTGGTAGCGACAACAAAGGCCACTTCTTGCATCTGAAAATGCACACGATCAACAGCTAAGACGGCCTCCATGTCGGCGGAAAGCGTGGGCATCCATGCGAGGCCAGCCGCGTCAAGGTCTTTACCGGTGATGACCGCGACCACTCCCGGCACCTTCATTGCTTCGCTGATATCGACATTTTTGATCAATGCGTGCGCGTAAGGGCTACGGACAATATCGCCATAGAGCATGCCCGGCAGTTGTACATCGTCGACGTAGTTGCCTTGACCACGAATAAACCGTGCATCTTCCTTACGCTTGTATGGCTCACCTAATCCGTGTTTGTTATGTACTTCTGTGGACATTAGTCGTCTCCCTCTGCTCCGCTTGTCGCAAGTTCTGCCGAACCCTGCATTTTCTCAGCCGCATATTGTACAGCCTTCACGATGTTTACATAACCAGTACATCGACAAAGGTTGCCAGAGATGCCAACACGAATTTCCTGCTCAGTTGGATGCGGATTACTTTGGAGAAGCGCGATACTTGCCATCATCATACCAGAAGTGCAGTAGCCGCATTGCAAGGCGTGTTCTTCGTGAAAGCCTTCTTGTATCGGATGAAGTTTGTCGTTTTGCTCCAGACCCTCAACCGTCATGAGGTTCCGCCCATCAGCTTGGACCGCGAACATCGTACATGATTTGGAGGCCTTACCATCGACAAGAATTGTACAGGCACCACAGGAGGTAGTGTCACAGCCGATATGTGTGCCGGTAAGTTGTAGTCCGTCGCGTATCCAGTGGACGAGGAGCATGCGCGAATCTACAACACCATCATACTGCGTCCCGTTAATAGTTATGGAAATCGTGTGTTTGCTCATCTTATTCTCCTCCTGTCGCGCGGGCGAGTGCTTTGTGTAAGGCACGAACGCTCAGCGTATGCACCATAGCACGCTTGTATTCTGCGGGACCACGAGAGTCGGTTGTTGGCTGTGATGCTGCTACGACAAGCTCCGCCGCTTTGGAAACAGTGGCGTCATCGAGGGACTTGCCAACCAGAAACTGCTCGGCCTCACGTGCTTTAATGGGATGCGAGCCTACATTTGTCAAGCCAATACCGGCGGAAGCGACAACGGCCCCTTCATGCATTGTCATGCGTCCATGTTCATCCAGCGAAACATGATTACCGTTATCGAACGTCAGGTAAACGGCAACACCGACAACCGCATAATCACCTACTTTACGCTTCAACTTAAGATAAGCACCGCCACTATGCTCAGGCGGAGAGGGAATACGGATTTCTGTGAGAATCTCATGTGGCTGCATGGTCGTCTCAAAGGGAGAGTCCGTGAAAAATTCGGCCATCGGAATTTCGCGTTTGCCCTGCGATCCCTCAACAACTGCGATTGCACCCAATGCTAACATAGTTGCGGGATGATCGTTTGCGGGGTCAGCGTGTGCGATATTACCACCAACAGTCGCCCAGTTACGTACCACGGGGTCGGCGAGACTGGTAGAAGTATCAAGCAGAATGGGATAGCGATGAGCAATGAGGGGTGAGGTATCTAACTCAGCCTCACGTGTCAATGCGCCAATGTGCAGATTGCCATCGGTTTCCTGGATATACTCCAGGTCTGCAATGCGATTGATGTCGATTAGCACCGATGGACTTGCGAGACGAAATCGTAAAACGGGGATAAGACTGTGACCGCCGGCGAGGATTTTGGCTTCATCGCCATGTTGTTCCAGGAGGGCGACAGCTTCTGATACGCTTTTCGCCGCTACATAATCAAAGGAACCAGGAATCAAATTACACCTCCAACAGCTCTTGACGCGCAATCTCTGCGCTTCATCGAAATAGACGCCAGACCATCCAGCGACAACGTAGTAGCCGAAAAGCCTACTGATAGGGAGGAATGCGTTTAGTGTAGAGTGTGCAGACTCTACCTTACACAAGTATAGCTACTGCTAACGAAAAGTATTACCTTCTTTCGTAGGTAATCTGTAACCTATGAAAGAAGGGAGAAAGACGCTTAAACAATCATTGAGGTTTTCCCAACTGGGAAAACCTCAATGATTGTTTAAGCGTCTTTCTGTTTATAGCCAGCCCTGCTTTACCGCAACCATTACCGCCTCCGTGCGATTTTTCACGCCGAGACGGTGCAGGATTTCCTGTACATAGCCTTTGACGGTATTCTCGCTTAAATAGAGTTGCACACCTATTTCGCGGCTTGATAACCCCTGTGCTACGAGGCGTAAGATGACAAGTTGTTGTGCGCTCAGGGTGTCAGGAGTAGTTTCCGTATGTGTAGTCGGCGTACGGCGTAACTGAGCCAGTACAGCGACAGCAGCTTTGGAGTCAATAGCTGCCTCTCCACGAGCAACAGCCCGAATGGAGCGTTTAAGATCAAAGCGTTCAACATCTTTGATGATGAAGCCACGTGCCCCCGCTTGAATGCACTGCGCGATCACCTGCTCGTCAGTAAACGTGGTGAGCATAATCACGCCAATTTCAGGAAAACGTTCGGTGAGCGTTTGACATACCTCGACACCGCTTGCATCTGGTAGGCGCACATCAAGCAAAACCACATCAGGGTGTACCTGCTCTATCATCTCTAATGCCTGTTGCGCGTTAGCGGCACCGCCAACAATCTCAAAATCAGGCTCCGTCAGCAGCATAGCCTTGAGTCCCTCGCGAACCATTTCATGATCATCAACGATTAGTAAGCGTGTCATAATGGCAGCACCACCTTTACAATAAGTCCACCCTCTTCGCCATTGAGCAAAGTACATTGTCCTCCCAGTTCCTTCGCACGAGCTTTCATCCCTTTGAGACCGAGATGCAACGTGTCGTTCTGGTGGCTTTGCACTACCTGTTCAGAGAGTCCAATGCCATTATCCTGCACAACTAACACCGCATGCTCGGAAGTCACACGAATCGTCACAATCACAATTGTCGCATGCGTGTGACGGCGCACGTTTGAAAGTGCCTCCTGCGCAATAGTCAGCAATACATTTTCGATCTGTGCCTTCGGAGAGGTTGCCCATTCAGCGACCACAAGGTCTGCTTCTATGGTGGAAGACTCACGCAGGTCACGAATCAAAGCATAGAGCATTTTTACTAGTCCGTCTTCCGGTAGTTCGGCGGAAGACAGGGCAAAGATAGCATCTCGTACTTGAGCAGTTCCCAGAGAGGCAAGTTGCTTGATTGTTTGTAGCGGAGGAATTAGTGGAGAGTCTATAGCAATATGTCCTTTGACCCAATCCGCTTTCAGCCCAATGGTGAACAGGGTTTGCTGCACACGGTCGTGGAGTTCCTGCGCGATACGGCTCCGTTCATCGGCCAGCATTTGCCGTTTTTGCGCCTCGGTCAACTCATGGTAGAGTTGTTGCAGGTTGGTAGCATACCTGCTTAACTCTTCGTTGCGCCGCTCAAGTTCTGCGGTGCGGTCATGCACCTCACGTTCAAGTTGTGTGGCGTACTCTTCCAAAGCACGACGCTCTCGCGCAACAAGTTGTACGTTATGAATAGCCACGGCTGCCTGTGCGCTGAGCGACTCGATAAGCTCGAAGTGACGGCGCGTGAAACGACTCGGACGCGTATCGCCGATCAAAAAAGCACCAAGCGTGTTTCCTTCACGCGTACGTAACTGCACACCCAGGAAGCTACGTACAGCGATATGACCACGAGGGACGCCAACATAGCGTTCATCCGCCAGGACATCATCAACGATAATTGATGACCCCGCCCAAAAAATTGGTTGCAGCATTCCAATACCCTCGACGGGCCCCATATGCCGAAAATGGGCTGCGATATGCTCGTTTGCCCCTGAGATAGCCGCAAGGTTAAAGCTTACCTTGTTTACTACAAAATTCTCATCATTCCCTACTATTTCCGGTATCAGAAAAAATGCTGCATACTGGGCGGATGTGACCTTACGCGCAGCATCTGTAATCATCTGCAACAGGCGTTGCAAATCGAACTCGGATGTAAGCGCAACCGCGATGCGGTTCAGTTGCGCCAACTCCTCCGCTTGCTGGCTGGCAATAAGCTGTACGCGACCCTCATCTGGTATGTGAGTCATATGATGAACACTCCATTGTGTAACAACGTGATTACAATGCAACAAGTATAGCATACGTATCACATCTGCTTAAGCTCTTGGTATGCATGGCCTCGCATGTGTCCACGGTCGGCAGAACTTCGACTGGCACTTTGAACTCACCTTTACAACAATTCAAAAGCTTCATATAATTAAAGGTATGGTTAACAATTCATCAGAACAACTCACGACTGTCTTTTTAGCACTTGCTGATCCCACGCGGCGCGCCATCCTGGAACGTCTATCACGCGGCGAGGCTTCTGGAACGGAACTGGCACAGCCATTTTCCATTTCTGTGCCAGCGATCTCCAAGCATTTACGTGTGCTGGAACACGCCGATCTGATTCTGCATAGAAAGGAAGGACGTACGCATTGGTTTCGCCTCACTGCTCGTCCTATGAGAGACGCGGCGGCATGGCTCGAACACTACCGGCACTTCTGGGAAGCACAATTCGACTCGCTGGAAGACTACCTGCTGTCGACATCGAAAGAGGAGCAAGACGTTGATGATTCCTCCACTACCTCCTAATAGCACTACCCTCGTACTACGACGTACATTTCCAGCCACACGACATCGCGTGTTCCAGGCGTGGATCGAGCCAAAGGCGTTGGAGCAATGGTTCAGGCCATTAGGAATGAGCGTGACTGTTAGCAAGCTCGAAGCTCGTGTTGGTGGATCATTCTGTTTCGATGTAGAGAATGGCAATTCTACAGTCGGCACCTACCTACAAATCGTTCCCCCTGAAAAGCTGGTCTTTACCTGGTCTGGCGGAGCAACACCGCGCCGGGAAACTATCGTCACGATAGACTTTCTCGACCGAGGTTCAGAGACGGAAGTTGTGTTGACTCATGAACGGATCAGCACTTCACAAATGCATGAGAGGTTTGAAGCTGGCTGGCAATCGCTGTTCGATGCACTCGCCTCGGCTCTCTCCGCCCATTCAGACTTCTAAGACTCTTTCCAGCTTTGGCTCTATATTGAATGAAGCTAACACGCTCATCAGAAGTAGTTAGAGGCAAAGCAACCCCTTGACAGCCCTTCCTTTTTCCCTTATACTTAACTTGCAAGTTAAGTATTATCGTAGAGCGATATTCAAGGGAAAGGAACGATGATGCCAGCCATTGTCAAAGAACTTACTATTGCAGCATCTCCGCAAAGCGTCTTTGCTGCCCTGACCAAATCCGACAAAATAGTTCGCTGGTGGTCCGACGAGGCACAAGTGGAGCCAGAGGTCGGCTCTCTTGGTGAATTTCGCTTCAAACCGCCTGCCGGAGTCCTTCGCTTCGAGGTTGCCGAATTACACGCCGACGAGAAGGTACGCTGGATTTCCAGGCAAGGCCCTCCCCAATGGACAGGGACCAGCGTCACCTGGCAACTCACACCTATTCAGAATGGCACGAAATTGGTCTTCACGCATGAAGGATTTGTCCAGGTTGATGAGGTATATGAACAGACACGCAGGAATTGGGAATATTTCCTGAACAGCTTAAAGTCCTACGTGGAAACGGGGAAAGGCACTCCTGGACTCCCAGCATTTGTTTAATGTTATTGAAGATCAAGGAAAGAGATTGTAAGTAATGGTTACTCAAGATTATAACAAAAGCATTACCACTACTGTTTCGGCAGAAGAAGCGTTTGCTAAGATTTCTCGTGTTTCAGAAT
>CAXTUE010000097.1:0-11321 GCA_964247355.1 uncultured Ktedonobacteraceae bacterium
CATTTAGCCACTCTACATAACATACTGTCAAATGGTAACTCGTTGCTTGTAACACTTTTGTGACAATAACAACGATACTCGTGATCGCACTGTGACTTTACATAAGTATGATTTTGGTAAGCGAAGTCGAGGAAGGGGGAATAACGGTCTACATCAAGACGGATGTGTTAGTTTTCTTCCGCTTCGCTCCAGTAAATTGTGCTCATACGTGCACAAGGAAACGAAAGGAGAACCTCTCATGTTTAGACATATCCTTGTTCCTTTAGATGGCTCATCGCTTGCAGAAAAAGCACTTCCATATGCGGCACGTCTTGCAAGAGTGAGTGGTGGCACGATCACGTTGCTGCGTGTCATCAATCCAACCATTGAGTATGGTCCTTATATCGCTCAACCCTATGGATATGCTATAAGTGCGATTGATGAAGACCTTGCGGATGGTCAACGCTATCTTGACATCGTTGAACATTCGGAGGTACTCAAAGACATCAGGGTGCGCAAGGAAGTCCTCTTGGGCGAAATAGCACAAAGCATCCTCGATTTCACGCATAAGCATACAACTGATCTCCTCGTTCTATGTAGCCATGGACGCACAGGTTTCAAGCGTTGGGCACTGGGAAGCATAGCGCAAAAGGTCGCCCGCTACAGCACAAAACCAGTACTGGTTGTCAACGGAAGCCATACTACATCAGGAACAGAAGCATCCGCTATCCGTCCTATAAGCATTCTTGTTGCGCTCGATGGCTCACAACTTGCTGAGGCAGTGCTAGTTCCAGCGGCTCAGCTTTGTGCGTCACTCAATCCCCCCAATGGAGGCACACTACATCTTCTTCGGATTGTAGAACTCGCACAAGTAATGAGAGATGAGGCTGCGGAGGCAATCAATGAAATGAACGAGCGAGCCGTGGCAGTGGCGCGCGCGTATCTGCAAAAAGTAGAGCAACGTCTACAGGGTGGCGATCTGGCGATGTTCCACCTCAACGTCACGTCTTCTATCGCTACGGGCTATGATACTGCAGATATTCTGGTACGAGAGGCTGAGCAGGGAGAATGCTGCGATGACGGCACCGAACATGAAGGATGCGATATTCTTGCCCTCGCAACACATGGGCGCGGTGGACTACAACGCTGGGTAATGGGTAGCGTGGCTGAACGCGCGCTGAGTTCGACAAAGCTCCCAATGCTCATTGTACGCTCAACCGAATCGCAGGGAACAGCTCATTCACAGGCACAATCAGTACATTCAACGCTGTGATTGTTTTGTGATATATTCTGCATCCTTTGTGAGTTTCATGAGAGACACGTGAGGAATACTTAGAAAAGAATGTCACAATGACTTGTTGGAAGCTAGATACAACGATGTATCTGGCTTCCATACTCACATTCCACTCATGGAGGTTCTATGGATGCACTTGCCCTTGCACGCTGGCAATTTGGTATCACCACTATTTATCATTTCTTTTTTGTACCCCTCACCCTCGGCCTCTCTCTACTCGTTGCCATCATGGAGACGCTCTACGTACGCACGGGCAACGAAACGTATAAACGCATGACGCAGTTCTGGGGTCGGCTCTTCCTGATTAATTTCGCGATGGGCGTCGTCACCGGTCTTGTGCAGGAGTTTCAATTCGGCATGAACTGGTCGAACTATTCGCGCTTCGTCGGCGATATCTTTGGCGCACCACTGGCAATCGAAGCCCTACTCGCTTTTTTCCTTGAGTCAACCTTCCTGGGCATATGGATATTCGGCTGGGAGCGACTACCAAAGAGGGTACACTTGCTCTCGATCTGGCTGGTCGTGTTTGGCTCAAACCTCTCGGCCCTGTGGATATTGATCGCGAACTCCTTCATGCAGGAACCCGTCGGCTATGCTGTGCGTAATGGTCGCGCCGAGATGACCAACTTCTTCGCCTTGCTGACAAATCCAAATGTATGGGTCCAATTTCCGCACGTGCTCACGGCTGGTCTCGCCACGGCCGCCTTCTTCGTGCTCGGCATCAGTGCCTATCAACTGCTCAGGAAGCGCGGCGATAGCGACCTCTTCCGTAGCTCATTGCGTGTCGGCGTTATCGCGGCAGTCATCGCCAGTTTTCTTGTCTCCATCGTAGGACATGTACAAGCGCAGCACATGGTACGTACCCAGCCAATGAAAATGGCGGCGGCAGAGGCGTTGTGGAATAGCGAGGACCCTGCGTCGTTCTCCATCTTCACAATTGGCAATGAAAAGAACCGTAGCGACGTGTTCGCCATTCGCATTCCAGACCTACTCAGCGTCTTCGCCTACAACACGCTCGACGGCAAAGTGCAGGGCATCAATGAGTTACAGGCGCAATATACCAAAGAGTACGGCCCCGGCGACTACGTTCCACCCGTTGCTGTCACCTATTGGAGTTTTCGCATCATGGTTGGCGCGGGCATGTTGATGATTGTGCTATCACTAGGTACGCTTTTTCTAATGATGCGCAACCAGCTTGAACGAATGCGCTGGGTCCTCTGGCTACTGCCGTTCACCATCATTCTGCCTTACCTCGCGAATAGTGCTGGTTGGATCATGACCGAGATAGGACGCCAGCCATGGATCGTCTTTGGCGTGTTGAAAACGGCGGATGCCGTATCGCCTACTGTCGGCTGGGGTACCGTGTTAACTTCGCTTATCGTGTTCACGCTACTCTACGGCGCGCTTGCGGTGGCGGATGTCTACCTGCTACAAAAATACGCACGTATCGAGGTCATGAAGCCAGAGACAGAGACAGAGCAAGAACAAGATACCTCGATAGCTGTGGCCTACTAGGAAAGGGAGCAAGAGTATGGACCTCAATATGTTCTGGTTTATTCTTATCACTATTCTGTTTATCGGCTTTTTCGTGCTCGAAGGCTTCGATTTTGGCGTCGGCATTCTGATTCCGTTCCTGGGCAAAACCAATAATGAGCGGCGTATTCTACTCGACACCATTGGTCCCTTCTGGGATGGCAACGAGGTATGGCTCATCACGGCTGGTGGCGCGATGTTCGCGGCCTTTCCCAACTGGTACGCCACACTGTTCAGTGGTTTCTATCTCGCGCTTATGCTGATGCTGGTTGCGTTAATTCTGCGCGGCGTCTCGTTCGAGTTCCGCAATCGTGACGACCATCCACAATGGCACACATTCTGGGATTGGACAGCCTTTGTTGGTAGCCTGCTCCCTGGCTTTCTCTGGGGCGTGGCGATCACCAATATCATCGAGGGCGTACCGATAGACGCGCACATGAACTATGTCGGTGGCTTCTGGAAACTGCTCAACCCATATGCCCTGCTTGGCGGTCTCACATTTGTCGCTCTATTCATGCTGCACGGCGCGATCTTCCTGACCTTACGCACACGTACCGAGCTACAAGAAAAAGCCTTCAAAGCTGCTGAACGATTGTGGCTGCCAACCGTCATTCTCGTCTTTTTGTACGTCATCATCGGCTACTTCACTACAGACGTGTTTGTTCGCTTAGGCATTGACCCAGGCGTAGCACCATTGGGCGCGGGTGCCGCTCTCTTATCGGTGTACTGGTTTGTGAAGGCGCGACATAGTATGTGGGCCTTCGCCATGACAAGTATCACCATTCTGCTCTCGACGCTGACAATATTCCTGGGACTCTTCCCGCGTGTCATGATCTCAAGCCTCAATCCAAACTGGGACCTGACCGTGTACAACGCATCGTCCAGCCCCTACACACTCACCATCATGAGTTGGCTCGCCATCGGCTTCATACCCATCGTGCTCGCCTATCAAGGCTGGAACTACTGGATATTCCATAGAAGATTAAGCGTCGAGGCCGAGAGCCACATATAGCAAGCAATTATATTGCTTATCGAATGACTAACTCCGGTACGGGTCTGATTCCATCACACCCCGTCTACACATCGAACGGGGTGTGATGGCATCAGACCCGTACCGGCTATCTTCTGTTACTATTTGATAAGCACCAACGCGTCGCGCTCTTATAAGGGAAACGCAACATAAAATGTTGAACCAACATTCTCCGTAGACTCAAACCAGATATGCCCACCTTGCCGCTCGACAAGTTCGCGACTGAGATATAGGCCAAGTCCAGTTCCAGTGATACCCAGTGCTTGTGCGTTGTCGGCTCGTGTGAACCGTCCAAAGATACGCCCTTGCTGCTGAGATGGAATGCCGATACCAGTATCATGCACATTCAGAAACGCTTGCTGCGTGTCTTGCCAGACCGTGATGTCAATCGCACCACCATCTGGACTGTACTTTATCGCGTTATTGACAAGGTTCGTCACGACTTGCTCGGTGCGCCTTACATCGACGGACACAACATAATGCGCTTGTTCCGAATGTAGAGCAAGGCTGTGCCTGTCCGTTGTAACCTGACAACGCTTAAGCGCGCGCCGAGCCAGTGCAACAAGGTCGGTTGGTTCGATGAGCAATTCTATACGACCGGCTTGTAAACGTGTGACATCCAACAGGTCCTCGATCAATTCAATCATACGGAGCGTGGCCTGATGAATGCTTTGCAGCGACTCAACTTGCCACTCGGCAAGTTCTGGTCCATTGCCACGCGCCGTCTGAAAAATCAGGGTTTGCGCAAAGCCTTTGAGTACCGCGAGCGGACTGCGCAACTCGTGCGCGGCGATGCCAATAAACTCATCTTTGGCTTGCTCCGCCTCTTTGAGCGCGGTCACATCTTGATGCATAACGATGGCGGCTGGCTCCTCGCCCTCGACGAAGTGCTGTGCTGCATCGGTAGTTGAGCTATAAAGTTCATGAAGGTCGAGTGCAATGGCATTGACCAGGACGGGTAGCGATGTTCCATCGGCATGGCGAATAATTTCTTGATGCTGGCGCACCGTCTCCCCACGCTGCACGGTGCGCAGCGTTGCCAGTTGCTCCTGTAGTAGCGGGCGTCCATCAACGCCAAAGATGCGAATATTTTGCTCCCTCAGAAAATCGACCATCGCCTGACCTACCGGCCAGTGCGCTCCCCATACCTGCGATGCCGCACGGTTGGCAAGCACCAGCCGCGCATCGTGTCCCCGCACAAGATAGACGCTGCTCGGTAGCTCATCAAGAATCATTTGTAACAATGCTCGCCGGGCGTCCGTCTCCGCGTGAATGCGCCGCTCAATCAGCAGACGCCGCGCCTCCGTTACATCATGCCAGACCACCACCGCGCCCGATATCTCCCGCAAAGCCTCAGGAGGAGATTGTAACGTATTCGTCATCATCGGTAAAGCAAGTGGTGAAGCATTGACAACATATTCGCGCATCTCTTGTTGCTCATTGACGATAGTAACAGGAACATTGTGCAATGTTTTTCCCTGTAATGCGTGACGTGCAGGTATATACAGCAATTCCTCTAGCGAGGAGTTTTTAGGAATGCTTTTTATCAGCAATTCGCGTAGAGCATGCGCGGTCGCGTTTTCGCGCACCGTATTGCCGTGTACATCGACAACAGTGATACCATCGGTGATGCTTTCAAAGATGGTATGCAGTTCTTGTGCATGCATTTGTGCCACGGCATAGAGACGTGCATTTTCAATGGCAACTGCCGCCTGTGCCGCGAGAGCTACAAGCAACATTTCATCGTCGTGTGTAAACCTGTCCGGCTCGTCATGCCCTAACAACAAGCCACCACGTACCTGTTTGGTACGATCAAGCAATGGCGCACCGAGAAAACTCCGTATACTTGGATGCCCATGTGGAACATTCATTGAGCGCAGCGCGTCACTCGGTAGTTGTCCATGTGCGTATGCCAGTGCTGTCTCACGGGCTTCATCTCGTTCACTCTCTGTCGACACCGACTTTACATGAGTCAACACATCTGCTACTCGAACAGGAACTCCATAACGAAAGATGGGCGCAAGCAAACCCTCGCCCCCTAAAGGTATACGCCGGAACAGAGCCTCCTGCTGCTCCGTAACACCCACAACCGCCGCAAGATGGAAGAGATTGCCTTCAGAAGGTACAAGCAGTTCACCATCCTTGCCCACTGGTCGCAGCGTGAATGCCGCCAGCATTGCTCCCGTTAGTTCACATGCCGTCTCCGCAATCAGATGTAACAATCGCTTCTCGTCCAACTCGCTCATCAACGCGGTACTGACGCGACTCAAAGCCATAAACTGCTCCGCTGTGCTCAAGCGTTTGGATATCGCTTTCATGCGCTTCTTTTCTTGTGTCATCATCTGTCTCGATTCTTCTACAACAAGAAATTCCCTTTAACTCGTCTTCTTTACCATCGTGATACATTTGTGATAGTGTACATCATTCTGTAACCCTATTGTGAGCACATTGGCAGTATAATAGAGCATGAGGCCATTCAACCCTTTACTGTAGAGGACATCATCTATGCCCACGAAAAAAGCGACAATACTTGTTGCCGATGACGACCCACAGCTACTTCGACTGATGACGCGCAACCTTCAGTTCGAGGGCTATAGTCTGCTGACCGCTAGCGATGGCAAACAGGCACTCGATCTCTTCGAGCAGCATAACCCCGCTCTGCTGTTACTAGATGTGATGATGCCACATATGGATGGTCTGGCTGTATGCCGTGCCATACGCGAATACTCGGCAGTGCCAATCATTATTGTCACTGCACGTGGGCAGGACTCCGACAAGGTGCGCGGCCTTGATCTGGGAGCCGACGATTACCTCACCAAACCATTTAGCGTTGACGAATTGCTCGCACGAGTGCGCGCAGTATTACGACGCTCACGTTTCTCTACATCCGAATATATGCATGGCCTTCCTCAAACTCTCACACCCGATACCATTGGTGAGCTTACGATAGACTACGAGCAACATCTTGTGACATTGCAGAGTCGCGAGATACAACTCACTCCAACCGAATATCGCATTCTTGCCTATCTAGCACAAAACGTGGGGCGTGTCATAACGCAAGACCTGCTGTTAGAGCATATATGGGGAGACGAATACATAGGTGAAGGACATATGCTACAGGTAAACATCAACCGCTTACGCCGCAAAATAGAACCCGACCCCGTACACCCACGCTATATCCTTACCAAAGTCGGCATTGGCTATTTGCTAGCAACGCAATCTGAAAAGCTATAGGATTCCCTCTTGACTCTCATCTTACATGAGGGTGTATGCTCTCCTTGAAGGGATGAAACAAGACATGAGCACACATTCGCTACTCAGAATTGGCGAGTTTGCACGGCTGGGACAAGTATCAGTTGCTACACTACGCTACTACGATCAGGAGGGCTTGCTCAAACCCAACACACTTGACCCTGATACAGGCTATCGCTACTACTCGCCTAACCAACTTCCACGCTTGCATCGAATTATTGTGCTTAAAGAACTGGGCTTTCCTCTGGACCAGATTGCCCTTTTGCTTGAGAAAGCCCTTTCCATAGAGCAGTTACAAGAAATGTTTCAGCTCCAATATGCACAAACACTGCAAATGATCGAGACAGAACAGCAACGCTTGCTTCGTATTGCCGCACGACTTCGTCACATCGAACAGGAGGGAACCATGCCAAATTATGATATACGTGTAAAACCTATCACACCCTTACTCGTTGCCTCAATTCGCGAGATTGTTCCACTAGGTGCCGACCTCGGACGCTCGTATCCTCTGCTTGCCGACTATCTTAAACAGTGTCAGGTACAACAGGTGTTGCCAGCAATGCGCCTGCTGTACTCTCACTATAAGTGGTATGGCAACGAAATGGGCATCGACATAGAAACAGCTATTCCGCTACTCATAGAGATACCACCAACCGAGCAGGTACGTGTTCACACATTAGATGGCGGACAGGTAGCCTATACGCTTCATACAGGTAGCGATATCGCACTCGGTCAAGCACATACAGCGTTGCATCGTTGGATAGAAGAGAACAGGTATACGATAGTTGGACCACCACGCCAAATTCATCTACAACGCTCTAGCGATATGGTACAAAGCGCATGTGTTACCGAGGTGCAATTTCCTGTAGAAACCTCCTTGCATCACACAGCACGCCACATTATTACACTAGGAGAGGAACCACCCAACACTGTTGCTTGATATCCCATTGTCTTCTGATATTGCGAGGCAATGTGGTGTATGGCTTCTTGTGAGCCGCGTCGGGCAAGAATGGCAACCGTGCCACCACTACCACCACCTGTAATTTTCGCGCCATACAGATGTGCCTCTGGTCCCGCTTGCCGCACCAGCTCAACCAGCGCATCCGTTCCATCAGAACCCAGACCACATGCGCTGTAACTCGCATGCGACTGATACATGAATTCGCCGAGTTGCACTAGCAGCTCTTCGCTTACATGATGCTCGCTCAGTAAGTCACGGAAGCGACGAGTACGTGCATGCTCATAAATAGGATGCGCAGTGGCTTGACGAACAGCATAGGTTCTTGAAGCTTCTACCCGCGTCACAGTATCGGTAAAGCCACTATAACGCGCTAAGAACGTCTCTCCATCAAGCGTCACGGGTACAGCATCGCGATAGGTTGACTCCCACAGCGATGGCTCAATGTTCGCGAGATAGCCATGCCACTGCGGATCATCTATTGACACACGTCCTGGCTCCTGCACCTGGACGGGAAGTCCCGCTAGCTCTGCAATAATACGATAACCCATGAATGCACCCACCCGTACAGAGCTATAATCAGCTCCAGTGACCGCATGACGAATACCTGAATCAATACCCCATACTTCAATCTCTACTGGCAGAGTTACGGCAGGCTGTAATTCTGCTGGTTGACAGAGTAGAGCCATCAAACTATCTGACTCGCCACACGCAGCCGTTATCTGATCCATAATGCCACAAGGCGCTCCCACGATATAGTTCTCAACTCTCTGACAGAGCATCGCAATCTCACGTCTCTCCAAATGCAAGCCGCTTACTGTGCAGACAGCCTGCATTGTGGCAACTTCCAGGGCCGCAGACGAACTCACCCCTTTCCCAATTGGCACATTCGATGCGATAAAAATACGTAAACCATGCTCAAACACAACACCACGCTCTTTGTGTAGCAGTATGAGTACACCAGCAACATAGGCAATCCAGGCACTTTTCGCATCCGCAGTCAACAACGTGTGTGCCTCTACATACTCCAATGGCTTGTCAATTGGAAAGAGCACATCCAGAGGCAACGAGACGACCGCATCCTCCACTCTATTTTCCTCGGTCATACTCCACAGCACGACATGCGCCTCGGACGTTGGCTGTACCGCGACAAAGGTAGCCGCCGCAAGTGGCATCTCCAATACCAGCGAACCCGAATAATCAGCAATACCACCCATCACGTCGAGTCGCCCCGGTGCACGCGCTACGACAAGCGGTGTGTTGGGCGTGAAGAAGTCAGCATGCGTGTTCAGCACATCCAAAAAGAGTTCTACGTCAGGTAATGTAATAGGTTCAGAGGCTTCAATATGCCACATCGTCGTTCGCTCCATCCTCTCTCGTATTCCCGGCTATAGGAGATTATGTTGTCGAAAAAGCGCCTGCAATACCGGGTTCACCTGTTGGTAAATGTGCTGGTTGGCATAGCCTAACCAGCACATATTTGTTGTAACATCCAGAGGTGCTACAAGCCTCTGCCCGTATTCATTTGTAACATGTATACCCGCCTCACGCGCGATAAGCTCCGTACACAGGTCGTAGGGGTGACAACACAGCACCGGTCGTTGAGTCTTCATCATAAGTGGACGGATGTCGGCAAGCCAGCGATCGTGTCCCATCAATAATTCGTAGAGCTGACCACCTGTACAGATATACTGGTCCTCAAACGCCTGCGCCTTGCCCGGCTCTCCTGGCCCCAGCACACGCATCATAAGCTCATCGTCTATATCGGCTAACTCACCTCGCCCACCTGGAAAGAAGCGCGCAATACTCCCATAGCCCTGTGCAATCGTTGCCGCCCGCGATGGGTGAGGTTGCAGTGCTTGCCGTTCGCCCGTAAGACGATTATATCGCTCTCCCTGTACTCCCTGTCCAGCAATAGCCCAAAAGCTGTCGCTCAAATGCTGCTTTACCAGAGGAATCTCTGTTTGTAACGCAAGCTCGATATCTCTCAACGAGGTTGAGGAACCACTATTCGGCGCAACACCCGTCAATATCCACGCCGACCGCTTCTGATACATCAATCCACGTGTACCGTCTATCGGGTCAATGATGATCCGAAGTTCGGCATGGAAAGGATCTGCCTCCGGCGGAAACGTGGTCAAGCCATCCTCATGTAGCCCCTCCGCAATCAGCACAAACGAAAAATCTTGTCCCAACTCGGCGAAATGGGACAGCAGAACCTCTTCCGAGACACGGTCTATCGCAAATATCGTATCGCCCGCCTGCTCCGCGACAATCTCTGACAACTGTTCAATCGCGCTCTGTTCACAAGTCGCGATAACAGCATCCCGAATAGCTTCATGTATAGTACGCAGACGGGGAAGCAAGGCAGAGGCGTTTCTTATCATCATTGCTCTCTCTCTTTGTAAGATGAATATCGCTTGTCATAGCCCATTCTTGTAATGCGTCGTCGACACAGCAAGCAGTTCCGCAGCCTTCGCCTCCGGTAATGTATCACTGACAAAGTTGCCACCGCCAATCTCTGGCCCCGCTAAATATTTCAGTACGGAAGGACGGCGGAATGGCGGGTGAAAGGCAAAAAAGCAATGGAACGCCTCATAGTTGCCACCATCTGTAGGAGCTTGATGAATCGGCATCACATAGGGAAATGACATACGCCATAGATTGTCGAAACGTACCGTCACGTTTTTGAGCGCGCGCGCCAGAGCTACTACCTCGTCATCGCCCAACTCATACAGGTGGGCGACACGACGTTTGGGCGCGATATAGACTTCATAGGCATAACGGGCGAAATAGGGCACAAACGCAATCGCATGTTCATCTTCATAAAGAATACGTCGACCGTCGTCCTGCTCTGCCTTAAGAATATCATCGAACAAATAGCGTCCCTCATCCTGAAAATAGCGCTGCGATGCCTTGAATTCAGCCTCAATCGTCTTGAACACAAAGTTCGTCGCGTATATTTGGCTATGCGGGTGCGGATTTGAGACGCCAACCACATCGCCCTTGTTCTCAAAGCACAACACAAAATTCACACCTACACGACTACCTAGATCAAGCGTCTGCTGTTGCCACACCTGCACAATCTCGACAATATTTTCAGAAGCCATCTCCGCCAGTGTCAGATTATGATATGGGCTGTAGCACAGCACTCGTGCGTACCCCTGCGCTGGTCTAACACGATATGGGCGAGCAGGTTGTTCAATATCCGCAGGAGCATTCTGTCCAACACACGGATGATCGTTGTCAAACACAAACGTATTTCCATACATCGG